>NZ_JBGTFY010000073.1:0-3452 GCF_041747015.1 Nostoc sp. | reverse complement strand
TAAAGGATATAAAATTGTTCCCAAGAATTCACTTAACGCACCCCTATAGCAATCCGTACGCGAGATAAAACCTTACGGCAAGGCGCACTATCAGAGATTAGGAAATTATGAACATGGTGAGAAAAGGACAGGTTTTAGGACATCCCTTGGGAGCCGTCAAAGAGCGAGTTATCTTCGTCCATCAAACCAGAGGAGTAATTGCATAATTGGAACTCCTGAAATAGAGGTTTTCCTTCCTCACAAAGTTTTTGCAACACAACCTGATTCTGTCACCACTATTGCCAAGGCTTAGACCTACTTTACGGACGAATTGCCCTCACTGTGGTGAGTTAGTCGTGTCACTGAAGTATAAATTTTATCCAATGTGCGGCAAGCCTTATAAAGCTGCTAATCAAAATCTCTGAACCCTAGACATAACAAGACTTACCAGTTTATGTTGCCTAAAATTACCCGGATCTCGGCTCAATATCTATTTGGACTTTGCAAATATAGGTACAGGTTTGTTGACTAGGCTGCAATAATAGCTTCATAGCAACTGCGATCGCTTTCAAAGCTAATTTTATGCAAAAAACTTGTTTGACACCGCTCGCTTCGGTATGTTCATTCACTGGGGTCACAGTAGCCAGCAGGGATGGGAATTATCGTGGCCCCTTGTGGGCGGTGTGTTTAGCTTGCCCTACTGCCAAGATGTGCCGATCGATCTGTATCACCAGAATGCCCACACTTTCAACCCTAGCGCCTACAATCCGCACGAGTGGGCGAGATTTGCACAGGAGTTGGGAATGCAGTACGCGATCTTAACCGTCAAGCATCACGATGGCTTTGCTTTGTTCCACACGCAACAGTCCGAGTTCTCAATCGAACACACGCCGTACCGTCAAGATATTGTGCAACAATTTCTCGATGCCATGTGATCGCACGGCATACGAGTTGGCTTGTACTTCTCGTTAAGCGATTGGCATCACCCAGACTATCCTGCTTTCACTGAAGCTGATAAGCCGTATCACTTTGCGCGCTTGCCGCAACCGTCACCCCAGCAATGGCAGCGCTATTGGGAGTTTCTGTTGGCTCAACTGCGCGAACTGCTCACAAACTACGGCGAAATTGACGTACTTTGGTTTGATGGCGGGTGGGAGCGCACGCCCGAACAGTGGCGAGCGTCTGACATACACCAGATGATTCGGCAACTCCAACCTCGCTGCTTGACGGGCGATCGCTTACCTGGCTGCGGTGACTTCGATACCAATACGGTTCGGTTAAGCCGAAAACCAGATAGACTAGGAGCGATCGTCCAAATGTACTGAGATGGAATGCAACTTAAAGAATTCTCACTGATATAGCGCTACGCAAACACGTTGGGACAATGTTTAAATGCGGCATCAACACAGTCGTGAAAGCTATCAAATTCGTTCCACCGCTGCCGCATCCAGTTTTTGAGTACAAACCACCAATGCTCGATCTTGTTCAAGTCTGGAGAATAGGGGGGAAGATACCATAACTCACATCCAGCCTCTGCCACCATCTCATCAATTGCCTGAGAGTGATGAAAACAAGCATTATCAATGACAATAACATTTCCCCTTTGCAATTGAGGAAGAAGACACTGCTGTAACCACATCTCGAACAAGTTGCGGTTACAGGAACAAACATTTGTCATCGGTGCGAACACCCTTCCTTGGCGTAGTGCTGCAATCCAACTGACCCTTTCAGTACGTTTACCGGATTTGAGAGCGTAAAATCTTTGCCCAACTTCGCAGTAGCCATAGAGGTAATCGTCACGATTGTCGATGCCTGCTTCATCAACGTAGACGATCGCATCGACCGTTTTTGTTGGGTGTGGTCAAAAGTAGTTGGTTGTAGATTAAGTTCCTCTTAGGAAAGCTTGGAGGCTCTTTATATGGCAGTGTGACAATTATGAATCTTGAGCAACTACTGACACTGCTATGACTACTGCTACAAATCCTAACTACACTGATGTTGTCCAAGAAATCGGACAAATGCTGTTTCAAGCACTGTGGGAGGGAGAGCCAAATTTAGATAAGAAGGTGCGGGAACTCGATAACATAATTAACCAACTCCTACGTAAGATAGGATTTATAGTAGTGTCGCTGCTTTTAGCTGAACTGGCAAGGCTTGTAACCAAAAGGGTTAAGGCAGCAGGTTTAACTATACATCGCTGTAAACGGATAAAGTATTTATCATTATTTGGGGCGATTGAAATTCCTTCTCCTTACCTGTGGAATAAGAACACACAAATTGGGGCACGTCCAGTTAAAGAGCAGTTGAGAATTGAGCATGGTGATCTTTCAAGGGCAGTGCAACGAGCCTTAACAGATTTTGGTGCGGAAGAATCCTTTGGACAAGCAGCTAAGAGATTTGAAGAACACTATGGATGGGAAATAAACCGTGCGAGTGTGCGCCGAGAAGTAGAGAAAATAGCGCGCTTGGCAGAGAAATTTGTGGAAGTTAAACTGTTCATAGCTAGGCTAAAGGCTTTAAAATCTCTCACGACTAGACCAAACATTGAGCAGCTATTAGTAGAACTAGATGGTTGTCATATTCGGACTGGCACTCTACTACCAGCAGAAAAAGCCGAAGTTACCAAAAAACGTCGGCTGCTCAAACGTAAGCGCGAATCAGACTGGAAAGAAGTGAGAGTAGGTTTAGTCCGTCCAGTGAGCGACAAGGAAAAACGGACTTATGTGGCACGAATGAGCAAGTATCCAGAAGTCGTTGGGCAATTAGTTAGCGCAGCGTATGACCAAGGGATGTCGAAGCAAACCCAAGTTTACGCCGTAGCTGATGGAGGCAATGGTCTACGCGAAGCACTTCAAGCACAGTTTCCGAATTTAACATTTATCCTAGACCGCCCCCATCTCAAACACCATCTTTACTCAGGTGCGGAAGCAATGGGGCTTACCGACGTTGAGCGCCACAAGTGGGTGAGTGGTAAACTTCATATAATTGACGCGGGGGATGTTAGGCAAGTAATCAGGACACTCAAGGGATCTCCGGGGCAAGGCAAGGAGCGTATCGCTAATTTATTTCAGTACCTCAAGCGATTTAGAGATGCTGTTAATTATGACTATTTTCGTGCAATGGGTTTACTCATCGGTTCTGGCGAAATCGCTCATCGCTCATCGATATATTCCCCAGAAGCGCCTCAAAATTCCAGGTGCAACTTGGCATCCAGATACAGTAAATCCCATGCTGGCGTGTGCGTATTGTTCGGGCTAATGGCTGGTGGGATGATTTTTGGACGAAACAATCAGCTTTCCACGAGAAACTAAATACATGAAAAAGCCCTTTTGTGTAATGCTGCATGAATCATGAGCCAAAACGAGCAGCTAACTGTAAAATCTACGGACTTTATACCAATTTAAATAGTATTGAGGGCAGATAGAGCATTCAGGATGAAAGAATACCCTGTAATGGAAGCAACTACTTCTGGT
>NZ_JBGTFY010000072.1:0-15358 GCF_041747015.1 Nostoc sp. | reverse complement strand
TATACTCACCAGAACTACAGTTTTAACGACGGCACAGAGTTTTTCTAGCTACTTAACTGGTACTACTGCCCAGAATATCTTCAGAAATAATTATGGGTTTCTTGCGCCTTAATCACCACAAAGTAAATCAATTAAGTAGTCGTTGTTGTGAATTTTTAACTATTTGGAGTAATGTCTCGTGAAGTTCACTAAAAAACTCTCAATTATTGTTTGTAGTTTGACCACTGCCTTCCTTCATACTGCTGTGATTACCAATACTTATAAATCAGCAGCACAAGCAGAACCACAAGAGCTGATTATCAACGGTGGATTTGAAATCGATCCTCTCGCAGATCCTAATGATCCTAACATTGTAAATTCTTCAAGAGGTCGAAATCCTACCTTAAGATAGAATTTCCTGGTGCGTTCAAAGAAAGAATCGGAGTGCGATGAGCCAAGAGTTTTTACTTGGAGGAATTCTAACCCTCTGTTCCGGCAGTACTCAGCTGAGTATTCAACGAGAGCTTTGCCAATGCCGTGACGATGATATTCGGGCATAACACCCATAACGTAAATCTCTCCAGTAAACTCATTATGTTCCTTAAGTGAGAGGAATCCAATAACGACACCTGTTTGAGTCACAGCAGCAAATAGGGTGAGTTGATTGACATTACAACAGTACTCCAAAATCCCTGACTCAATACCGAACCAATCAGGCAGCAAGCGCAAAATGCCCTCAGCGATTTCGCTTTTACGATCAGTGACTTCTTTAATGGAGAATTCCACAGCAGAATTGATTACATCACGGAAGATAGTTTACTCTGAGTTTGATACCGAAACGCAAGAAAAGCTGGGATTATCTGCCTGGACTGAATAGTTTTATATGAGAATTGCTCTATTTACCGAAACCTTTTTGCCCAAGGTTGACGGCATTGTAACGCGCCTGCGCCATACTGTTGATCATTTACAGCGCACAGGGAATCAAGTGCTAGTGATTGCCCCGGATGGAGGCATCACTGAACACAAAGGCGCTAAAGTTTACGGCGTTACTGGCTTTCCTCTACCATTGTATCCAGAATTGAAAATGGCATTACCCCGCCCAGCCATTGGTTACACCTTAGAAGAGTTTAAGCCAGATATTATTCATGTGGTGAATCCGGCAGTTTTGGGTTTATCTGGGATATTTTATAGCAAAATCCTCAAAATACCCTTAGTAGCGTCTTACCATACCCATTTACCCCAATATCTCCAACATTATGGCTTGGCGATGCTGGAAGGTTTTCTTTGGGAACTGCTCAAAGGCGCTCATAATCAAGCAGCTTTGAATCTGTGTACCTCCACAGCAATGGTGGAGGAACTGACAGCACATGGTATTGAACGGGTAGATTTGTGGCAGCGTGGGGTGGATACGGAACTATTTCACCCCGATTTAGCTAGTGTAGAGATGCGATCGCATCTATCACAAAATCATCCAGAAAGTCCCTTGTTGCTTTACGTTGGCCGTCTTTCGGCTGAAAAAGAAATTGAGCGCATCAAACCAATTTTAGAGGCAATTCCCCAAGCGCGGTTAGCATTGGTTGGGGATGGCCCCCATCGTCAAGCACTGGAAAAACACTTTGTTGGCACAAACACTTATTTTGTTGGGTATCTCATGGGGCAAGAGTTAGGTTCTGCCTTTGCTAGCGCTGATGCCTTTATTTTTCCCTCTCGTACAGAAACACTAGGCTTAGTATTACTAGAAGCGATGGCTGCTGGCTGTCCAGTGGTAGCAGCCCGTTCTGGAGGAATTCCCGATATTGTGACAGATGGGGTAAATGGATATCTTTTTGAGCCAACAGCAGATGTTCAAAAGACGATGCCAGCCGTGGGCGGAGCGATCGCTGCTACTATTCGCCTCTTAGAACAAAAACAACAACGAGACATCATTCGTCAAAATGCTCGCCGGGAAGCAGAAAGTTGGGGCTGGGCAGCTGCCACTAGGCAGCTACAAGATTACTATCAAAAGGTGATATTTTCTCAACAGTTGACAAAATATGGGACTGAGAACTAGGAGACTAGGACTTACGCACTGTACAAATTAACCGTGATGTGGATTAAGGAAAATAGGCTGTTTCAGGCTTTTATTAATTATCCTTATGATGCCTACGGCGGTAAACTACGTAAATAGACGACGCTGTAGGGGTTTAGCAATGC
Organism: Nostoc sp.; assembly: GCF_041747015.1. GTDB lineage: Bacteria > Cyanobacteriota > Cyanobacteriia > Cyanobacteriales > Nostocaceae > Nostoc. The sequence goes on along the minus strand of NZ_JBGTFY010000072.1, from coordinate 13,186 downwards.
TCATTGGTGTCAACTTAACGTAAAAGTCATGTCCCGCAAGGAACTGAAGTTCCTTGCTAATAGCTAAAGTCATCTGAAAGATGACTAAATATAGTCAAAAATCTTTAGTCTACTTTAGTAGACTTTAGCTAAAAGCCAGAGAACTTTAGTTCCAGGCGGGTGAGGGAGCCAACAGTTAAGCCATTTCTAGGCTTAAGTTGACACCTATGAGCAATGCTAAACCCTTACGAAAGATGTGGCTTTTAACCATATTCATATCTGGTATTTTTTGTCAATGCGTAAGTTCTAGAGACAACGAAAATTAGATACTCGTTCATCTAGCTCAAAGACTCATTAATGAAGCTCAAAGCCTCAACCTATCAATCCAATACAGTTCGATTAACCTGTTTATTCCTCGAAGATCCCCCCAACCCCCTTAAAAAGGGGGCTTTTCCTTCTAATTACCCCCTTTTTAAGGGGGTCGCCACAGGCGGGGGAATCTTATCCGAAGGTATTGCCTATCAATCCCCAAATCTAAAATCTAAAATTCCGATGACACTCCCCAATACTGGCAGCGTCTTGGCTATATTAACTGAACTTACTCAAGTTAATCGTACTCACGCCCTACTGAGTCGCGTTAAAGACTTATCTGTTAATGAATTTGTGTGCTTACTCGACTTCATAACCGCTGAATTCCAGCAATTTCTCAGAGCTATTGAACTGATCAATAATGAAGCTCTAGAAACTATGTTGGAAAAGGTGCTAGAAGCTATCACACTCAAAATTGGTCAAATTCTTCAGGCAGAACACACAGCTATTTTTCTAGTTGACTATGACAAAGGTCAACTGTGGTCAAAAGTTCCCCAAGATAATACCCAAAAATTCTTAGAAATTCGGACTCCCATCACAGTGGGTATCCCCGGTCATGTTGCGAGTACAGGTCAATATCTCAATATATCTGAAACTTATACTCACCCCCTATTTAGCCCAGAACTTGAAAAACAAATGGGCTACAAAATCCGCAATATCTTATGTATGCCCGTTATCAGTAGCAAAAACCAGACTGTAGCGGTAGTGCAACTAGCTAATAAAACCGGGAATATTCCGTTTAATCATGATGATGAAGAACGTTTTCGGGACTTTGCCGCTTCTATTGGGATTATCCTGGAAACTTGTCAATCTTTCTATGTAGCAGCTCGCAATCAAAGAGGTGCAACAGCTTTGTTGCGCGCAACTCAAACACTGGGGCAAAGTCTGGATTTAGAAGCAACTTTGCAAATAGTCATGGAGCAAGCTCGAATTTTAATGCAAGCAGACCGCAGCACGCTGTTTTTATATCGTAAAGAGATCAGCGAACTCTGGACAAAGGTAGCGGCGGCGGATGGCACAAGTTTGATCGAAATCCGTATTCCCACTAGCCGGGGCATTGCTGGCTATGTGGCTTCCACTGGTGAAGCCCTAAATATCTCCGATGCCTACAAAGACCCGCGCTTTGACCCGACTACAGATAGAAAAACTGGGTACATAACTCGTAATATTCTATGTTTGCCAGTATTTAATTCTGCCAATGAATTGATTGGCGTCACGCAATTAATTAATAAGCAACAAAGCAGTTTTACTGCTTCTGATGAAGAATTTATGCGGGCTTTTAATATTCAGGCAGGAGTTGCTTTAGAAAATGCTCGCCTGTTTGAAAATGTGCTGTTAGAAAAACAGTATCAAAAAGACATTTTACAAAGTCTGTCAGATGCAGTGATTTCTACAGATATGGCAGGACGGATTGTCACGATTAATGATGCGGCACTGGAGTTGCTGGGTTGTCTTATAAAAGACGCTAATACTAAGAATAACAAGCTTTTGTGGGAACAAAATTTGATTGGCCGCCTAGTTTGGGAAGTTGTGCCCATTGAAAATCTTCAAATGCGACTAGAAGATAGTTTAAAAACTGGAGCTAAACATTATGTGCCAGAGCAAAGTTTGATGGTGGGACTATACCAAGTTATGAGTGAGGAATTAGGAGTTAAAAGTGAGACTCAGTACTTAGGATTTAGGAATCAGCATTCAATAATTTTAGCAGTGCGCGATCGCACTAATCCCGATGTTTTCATTCCCTGGAATTTACTCCTCACTCCCCAATCTGAATTTCTCGCCTCTAAGCAGGTGCAAAAATTAGAACGCAGTATCAATCTCACTGTTAATCCCCTAACTAACCCAGAAGGCGGTGTTCGGGGTGGTTTGGTAGTTTTGGAAGACATCAGTCAGGAAAAACGGATGAAAACTACCATGTCCCGCTACCTAACGCCTCATGTAGCTGAACAAGTTATGGCATTGGGAGAAGATGCTTTAATGGTGGGTGAGCGCAAAGAAGTAACCATCTTGTTTTCTGATATTCGCGGCTACACAACACTTACCGAAAATCTCGGTGCATCTGAGGTGGTATTGCTGCTGAATCAGTATTTTGAAACGATGGTGGAGGCGGTTTTTAATTACGAAGGCACTCTCGATAAATTTATTGGTGATGCTTTAATGGCGGTATTTGGTGCGCCGTTACCACTTACAGAAAATCATGCTTGGAGGGCTGTGCAGTCAGCGTTAGACATGAGACGCCGCTTAGAGGAATTTAACCAGCGGCGAATTATCCAAGCACAACCACAAATTCGGATTGGCATTGGCATTAGCTCTGGGGATGTGGTTTCGGGTAATATTGGTTCCCGCAAACGGATGGATTATACAGTAATTGGGGATGCCGTAAATTTGAGTTCGCGCTTGGAAGCGGTAACTAAGGATTATGGTTGTGATATACTTTTAAGTGAATTTACTTACCAGCTTTGCAGCGATCGCATTTGGGTGCGCCAGTTAGATAAAATTCGCGTCAAAGGTAAACACCAGGCTGTGAATATCTACGAGTTAATTGGCGATCGCACTACTTTGCTAGATACCAACACTCAAGAGTTTTTGTTTCACTATCATACAGGACGCGCTGCTTATTTATCGCGCAACTTCTCACAAGCGATCGGCTGTTTTCAAGCCGCCAAATGCCTTCAACCCCAAGACCAAGCTGTTGATATCCACTTAGAACGGGCGCGTAATTACCAACAAACCCCGCCTCCAGAGTCTTGGGATGGTGTCTGGACAATGCTTACTAAGTAGTTATTCGTTATTGGTCATTTGTCATTTGTCATTAGTTATTCTCCCTCTGCCCCATGCCCCATGCCCCATGCCCCATGCCCCCTTCAACCCTGAACCTCCCCCTCGTCATCCTGAAACGGATCTTCGCCGATTCTCAGCTCTTTTTTTGAGCGTTTCAACTGTTTCCATAAATCTTTTATTTGTTCGTAAGCTTGACCTGGAGGCACTTTTCCACCTGTTTCTAAGTTGCAAATGTAACTTACTCGTTGGGCAAATTCCTGTAGATTCGCATTAAAAACCAAGTTTTCTGGCTTTACCTGACCGTAGTAGCGACCACGAGGGTAGAGAAAATCATCCTTATTCACTATTTTGTTCTCCAATTTATTTAACTTTCCTTTGTTTGAATCTCTAAAGCTGAATCGCTAGCTACCTTAATCTTCATTTTCATCAGACTAGGGTAAATCGAATCATCGAACTCTTTTCCCAATTATTTATGCGGAAATTGATTGATTCAGATTTTGAGACTAGAGGACAAAGGTTAAAATACTTGACTGTAAATGTAAAAAAAAAAGTTTCTGCTCAGGTGACTAGAGACTATATTTGATTTTCCTTCTAGTTGTCAATTTATCTCATCTTAATTTATGAAGTTCAGATTGTAATTAATTTCAGTTGAAACCCGTAATACAATCTATTAAAATATACTTATACTACCAAGTAATTTTTCTGTGTAAAAAAAGTTGGAAATAAATATACTATGCGCCAAAGCCAATTGTTCTTTGTTAAAATCCTCTTCAATAATCACCAATGGCTAATGGTTGATAACTAAAGATAAAATGGTGAAGCCTCAAAGGACAACTTTTGTCCATCGCCTAGAACTTTACCTGCCACCATGTCTGTTAATTCCAAGTTATACGAAGGAAAAGCGAAAATTCTCTATACAACGGACGATCCGGAAGTCTTGTTGGCTGATTTTAAGGATGACGCCACGGCGTTTAACGCCCAAAAACGTGGCAGTATCCAAGGAAAAGGAAAAATTAATTGTAGTATTTCCAGCCAGCTTTTTAAACAGTTGGAGATAAGCGGTATAAAAACGCACTTCATAGACAGCCCTGCCCCAAATCAGATGCGGGTGAGAGCAGTAAAGATTTTGCCATTAGAAGTAGTTGTCAGAAATATTGCAGCTGGCAGTTTGTGTCAGCAAACAGGGTTAGCAGTGGGTGCAATTCTGAAACAGCCTTTGGTAGAGTTTTATTACAAAAACGACCAATTAGGAGATCCTTTATTGACAAGCGATCGCCTGTACCTGCTAAAACTAGCTACGCCGGAACAAGTAGACGCAATTACACATCTAGCATTGCAAATCAACGAATTTCTTGGTAACTTTTGGCAACGGTGCGGCATTACCCTAGTAGACTTCAAACTAGAGTTTGGTTTGGACTCACAACAGCAGTTGCTCTTGGCAGACGAAATTAGCCCCGACACCTGCCGTTTGTGGGATACCGCAGAAGAAGACTCAAACCGCCGGGTAATGGACAAAGACCGCTTCCGCAGAGACTTAGGGAATATAAAAGATGCCTACCAGGAGGTTTTACAAAGAGTGCTAAAAGCAGTAGAGAGTAATAGTTAAGTGAGTAAAAATCAATTAAACTCGTGTGGATTGTCCTTTGTCTTTTGTGCTTTGTAACTAATAGCCAATGACTAATGACTAATTTTTAATGGTGTGTGTGGTCGTGAAGAGGAATTATAAGTAAAATGCGTTTATCTCCCGTATTGCTGGCAGTAGTAGCAATTACAGCCCCTTTGGGCGGCTCACTGAGTGCAAATGCACAAACCGCCAACAGTTCAAAACAGACAACAGAAGTTTTAGTACTAGAAACAAATCAGCAGCTAGAAAAGGAAAATAGTCAGGGTGATTCTAGCAAGAGTCTAGAATCTCGACCTAATCCCACAGGGGTTACAGAGGCGAAACATATCCAATCCCGCGTTATCGCAGTTTACACTGGTAAATTAGGAGGGATGCCTGCGGCGGGCGTAGATGCAGCAACATCACAAGTAATAGTGCCAACCTCCGCAACGCCGACAACTGCACAAACCCCTCAAATAAATCCCAGCCCTACTCAACAGCCGTCTCCCGCTCCTGAGCTTCCATTCCCAGATAGTCAACAACCAACACCTACCCCAACTCCTGAGACTACTCCAGTCCCAGAAAATCTCAATCCACCGACAACCGAACCTGTACTACCCACAACTCCAGAACCATCTCCCACTCCAGACATTCCATTCCCAGATAGTCAGCAACGAACACCTACCCCAACTCCTGAGACTACTCCAAATCCGCAGAATGTTAACCCGCCGACAACACCGGGAAATACTGAACCCAACGCAGCCCCAGAAGCAAACGACCCCCGCGTGCTGGTGTCGGAAGTATTAGTTAGATCACAGGCTGGGCAACTATCACCAGAACTCGAAGACCAAGTTTACAAAGTAATCCGTACCCAACCAGGACGAACGACAACCCGCAGCCAACTACAAGAAGATATTAACGCCATCTTTGGTACTGGCTTCTTCTCCAATGTCCAAGCAGCGCCAGAAGATACTCCCTTGGGAGTTCGAGTCAGCTTTGTTGTGCAGCCCAACCCCATCCTCACCAAGGTACAAGTAGAAGCCAATCCTGGCACTGGTGTTACCTCCGTACTACCACCTAACACTGTTGATGAAGTCTTTCGTGAGCAGTATGGCAAAATCCTCAACTTGCGTGACTTGCAGGAAAGGATCAAGGAGTTAAACAAGCGTTATCAAGACCAAGGTTACGCCCTAGCAAACATAATTGGAGCGCCAAAAGTCTCTGAAAATGGAGTTGTTACCTTGCAAGTAGCAGAAGGTGTAGTAGAAAACATTAGAGTCCGGTTCCGCAATAAAGATGGTCAGGAGACAGATGAGAAAGGACAACCAATTCGCGGACGGACGCAAGATTACATCATTGTACGAGAATTGGAATTAAAGCCAGGACAAGTATTTAACCGCAACACGGTGCAGAAAGACCTACAGCGGGTATATGGATTGGGACTATTTGAAGATGTGAATGTCTCACTTGACCCTGGCACTGACCCCAGCAAGGTGGATGTAGTAGTGAATGTAGCCGAACGCAGCAGCGGTTCTATTGCGGCTGGGGCAGGGATTAGTTCTGCTAGCGGACTTTTTGGTACAGTTAGCTATCAACAGCAAAACCTAAATGGCAGGAATCAAAAACTGGGAGCAGAAGTACAGGTGGGAGAAAGGGAACTGCTATTTGACGTGCGGTATACCGACCCCTGGATTGCAGGAGATCCTTACCGGACTTCCTATACAACCAATCTTTTTCGCCGTAGTTCCATTTCGTTGATTTTTGATGGCAAAGATGAAGATATTAGAACCTTTGACCCCAATCCAAATAATCTCACTAATACAGAAGATCAGGATCGCCCGCGTATTCTCCGTCTAGGTGGCGGTGTCACCTTTACCCGTCCCCTTTCCGCCAATCCTTACAAAACTTCCGTATGGACAGCCTCAGCAGGTTTACAGTATCAACGAGTTTCCGCCCGCGATGCTGATGGCAATCTCAGAAAAACAGGAGCGGTATTTGACGATAATGGTAACCGCACCAGTGAGGAAATTCCCCTTAGCTTCTCTAACACGGGTCAAGACGATTTACTACTGTTGCAACTGGGGGCACAGCGCGATCTCCGTAATAACCCCCTACAACCCACTAGCGGTTCTTATCTCCGCTTTGGAGTCGATCAGTCAGTCCCCATAGGACTAGGTAACATTTTCCTGACCCGATTGCGAGGTAGCTACAGCCAATATTTACCCATCAAGCTTATTAGTTTCAGCAAGGGGGCGCAAACCTTAGCATTTAACCTGCAAGCTGGAACCATCGTTGGTGACTTGCCTCCTTACGAAGCCTTTACCATTGGCGGTAGCAACTCCGTTCGGGGTTATGAAGAAGGAGCATTAAGCAGTGGACGCAGTTATGTACAGGCATCAGTTGAATATCGATTCCCAGTTTTTTCAGTAGTTAGCGGCGCACTATTTTTTGATGTCGGCAGTGATCTGGGAACTACTACAAGAGCGGCTGAAGTACTGAACAAAAACGGTAGTGGCTTCGGCTATGGTGTCGGCGTTCGCGTTCAATCGCCACTGGGGCCAATTCGGATCGACTACGGGATTAACGATGATGGTGATAGCCGGATTAATTTTGGTATTGGCGAAAGATTTTAATTTGTCATTAGTCATTGGTCGTTGGTCATTGGTGAATCACAAAGGACAACTGACAAAGGACAAATGACAATTAACTTTTTTGGATTAGCTTGCTAATTTTTACATTTACCTCAATACTGTTCCGATAAAGGGATTAGTTGCATTTTTAGGGGAATATCAGGGATTCTACCAAAACAGACGATGAACAATAGTAAACAAAATATATTGGCTTTTCGGCTATGGAACAGCACACTCTAGCAGCAGAAATCACCCAAACTGGAGTGGGGCTGCATAGCGGTGTGAGTACCCAGGTGCGGATACTACCAACTGAAGCAGGAAGTGGACGCTATTTTGTGCGGGTGGATTTACCAGATTTGCCGATAATTCCAGCCCAAGTTGCGGCGGTTAGCCAAACTGTTCTTTCAACTCAGTTAGGTAAGGATGAGGTGTGCGTTCGCACGGTAGAACATTTGTTAGCAGCGCTTTCGGGTATGGGTGTGGATAACGCCCGCATTGAAATTAATAGCTCAGAAGTTCCACTTTTAGATGGTTCGGCAAAGGTGTGGACAGCCAATATTGCTCAAGTTGGCTTAGTATCACAACTAGTTAACAACCAAGAATTTTTGGCTGTTACAGAACCAATATGGGTCTATGAAGGGGATGCTTTTGTCTGTGCCCTCCCAGCCCCGGAAACCCGCTTTAGCTACGGGATTGATTTTGACTTGGCTGCCATAGGTAATCAATGGCATAGTTGGTCACCAACGGTTGAACTAGGAAACGCTTCTGCTAGCTTTGCTGCGGAAATTGCTCCTGCCCGGACTTTTGGTTTACTGCATCAAATTGAACATTTACAAAAAACAGGTTTAATTAAAGGTGGCAGTTTGGATAATGCACTCGTTTGTGGACCAGAAGGCTGGCTAAATCCACCATTAAGATTTGCAAATGAGCCAGTCCGTCATAAGATATTGGATTTAGTAGGAGATTTAAGTTTACTAGGAACTTTTCCTATTGCTCATTTCTTAGCGTATAAAGCTAGCCACAGTTTACACATTCAACTGGCTCAGAAAATTTTAGATTTTGCGGGAAGTTGAGCCAGTCACGTGGTGAGGCAGTCCGGTCTTCTCCCAAAGGGAGAGGCTAGCGCCAAGGGGGTTTCCCCCAGGAGGAACTGCCGAAAGGGTTTCCCGACTTGAGCGAACTGGCGTGTCAGGAGGTTTTCCCTCCTTAACTTTTCAAGACAGATTTTAGATTTGTTCTAAAGCCTGAAATTAGAAATCCTTAAGTATTTACACGCATAAATACTCAACTTGCAGATTAAAATCAACCACACGGCTCATGTCAATTCTTACCGAAGTCAATAGCATCAATACGATCGCATCCACATCTACCGATGAAATTACAATTACATCTGAGATTAAAACAACTTTTACATCTGAAGAAATTCAGAAACTGCTACCTCACCGCTACCCATTTTTACTTATAGATAAAATAAGTGACTACGTTCCGGGAAAACGAGCTGTGGGTATTAAAAATGTTACTGTAAATGAACCTCATTTCCAAGGTCATTTCCCTGGACGTCCACTGATGCCGGGAGTATTAATTGTCGAAGCAATGGCACAAGTCGGAGGTATTGTCCTAACTCAAATGTCTCCAGTAGAGGGCGGACTGTTCGTCTTTGCTGGTATTGATAAAGTCCGCTTTCGCCGCCAAGTTGTACCGGGGGATCAACTAGTAATGACAGTGGAACTGCTATGGGTAAAACAACGTCGTTTCGGTAAGATGAGAGGGATTGCCGAAGTTGACGGTGAACTCGCTTGTGAAGGCGAATTAATGTTTTCTCTAATTAACTAAAAGTTTGCTTTCGTGGTATTGGCATAGCCGTGAAGTGCCCCGACTGAATCCTGAAAAAGGATCGCAGTGAAAAAAATCCACAACAGCATCCTAATAATTTCTTGATTTTCGACGCCCTACGAGACTCAGTCTCGTTCACACTTAACTTGCTTTGCCTGACACTTTCGTTCACTGAAATACTTCACGTTCAGCAATGCTAGTTGCCTCAATGGGACGGTAGTCGCTACAACTCTTTTAACCAGAGCAACGCGCTGCCTCGGAAACCCTGGCACGGCGCTGGCTTATCAAGACAGTTCTGGAGATTCACCCTTGAAAACGCTTATTCATCCAACTGCTGTAATTCATCCTAAATCGGAACTCCACCATACAGTCCAAGTCGGTGCCTATGCTGTAATTGGAGCGCATGTTAAAGTGGGTCCTGAAACAATAATCGGCGCTCATGCGGTGCTAGAGGGACCTTGTGAAATTGGGGCGCAAAATCAGATTTTTACGGGTGCAGCCATCGGTATGGAACCCCAGGATCTCAAGTTTGTGGGAGAACCAACTTGGGTCAAAATTGGTGATCACAACTTGATTCGTGAGTACGTTACAATTAACCGCGCTACCGGTGCCGGTGAAGCGACGGTAATTGGTGATGGGAATTTGCTGATGGCTTATGTCCATGTGGCTCATAACTGCGTGATTGAAGATCAGGTAGTGATTGCTAACTCTGTGGCGTTAGCAGGTCATGTCCATATAGAGTCACGCGCAAGGTTGAGTGGGGTTTTAGGTGTCCATCAATTTGTGCATATTGGTAGACAGGCAATGGTGGGAGGCATGGCACGTATTGACCGGGATGTGGCCCCATATATGCTAGTGGAGGGAAATCCGGCGCGGGTACGAACCCTCAACCTTGTCGGACTCAAACGGTCTGGGATGGACTCAGCAGATTTGCAAATGCTGAAAAAAGCTTTCCGCATTCTTTACCGTTCTGACTTGTCTTTTAAGGATGCCTTGGAACAACTAGAACTGTTAGGAAATAGCGAACAGCTGCAGCATCTGCGTCGTTTTCTGCTACTTTCTCAGATGCCAGGAAGGCGTGGTTTGATTCCCGGTAAAGGGAAAAAAGGCGCGAGTGATGAATCGTGAGATGTGAATTAGGAGTTATGAATTAAATTTTTAACTCCTAAGTCCTGATACCCTCAGGCTAGAAGCCTGTGGCTACACAAACAAAGCCCACCGACCTGGGCTAAACTACGTATTTTTATACATAAATAGTATAACTACTCACTCCTAATTTGTAGTAACACAATTATCAAATGCGGATATTTATCAGCACTGGTGAAGTCTCCGGCGATTTACAAGGGTCGCTGCTAATTGCAGCACTGAAGCGTCAAGCTGTAGCGATTGGGTTGGAATTAGAAATTTTGGCGCTGGGTGGCGAAAAAATGGTAGAGGCTGGGGCAATACTACTGGGAAATACGAGTAGTATTGGCTCAATGGGTATTTTAGAAAATCTACCTTATATTTTGCCAACTATTCGGGTGCAACGTCAGGCGATCGCTTCTTTAAAACAAAATCCACCTGATTTAGTGGTGCTGATCGATTATATGAGTCCCAATATAGGAATTGGGACTTACATGAAACGGCATTTACCAAATGTGCCTGTGGTATATTACATTGCTCCCCAAGAGTGGGCTTGGTCAGTTAGTTTGGGTAACACTAAACGGATTGTCGGCTTTACAGACAAGCTATTGGCAATTTTCCCACAAGAAGCCCGTTACTTTCGGGAGAAAGGCGCAAAAGTTAGCTGGGTAGGGCATCCTTTAGTTGACCGGATGCAGGACGCTCCAGGTCGGGAAGCAGCCCGTGCAACACTGGGGATTTTGCCAGAACAGATGGCGATCGCACTACTCCCCGCCTCGCGCCACCAAGAATTAAAATATCTTTTACCAGTAATTTTTCAAGCTGCCCAAATTATTCAATCTAAATTACCTGAAGTTCATTTTTGGATTCCCCTATCTTTGGAAATCTTTAGACAGCCAATTGAGGAAGCACTTGAGCGTTATGGTTTGCGGGCTACAGTTTTATCAGGTCAACAAATGGAAGTTTTTGCTGCTGTTGATTTAGCCATTAGCAAATCTGGTACTGTCAACCTAGAACTTGCTCTGTTAAACGTGCCGCAAGTTGTAGTTTACCGCTTAAGTTCCCTGACTGCGTGGATAGCTCGTAAAATCCTCAAAGGTTCCATAACCTTCGCATCGCCACCCAATTTAGTAGTGATGAAGCCGATTGTGCCAGAATTTTTACAAGAGCAAGCCACACCAGAGAATATTATTCAAGCGGCGATGGAACTGCTGCTCAATCCCATTCGCAGACAGCAAACTTTGCTAGATTATGAAGAAATGCGGCGAAGTTTAGGAGAAATTGGGGTGTGCGATCGCGCTGCTCAAGAAATTTTGCAAATGCGACCAAATAATTCGTAATTCGAGGTAGATAATCAATTTATTTATGAATAAAATAAGTGTGAAGCACCTGTTTTTACCGGAAGCCACATTTATTCATAGGGTAATTACGAATTATGTTGAGGTGTCATGGCTCATGAGATGAGAAAACAACGAGCGATCGCAGTTGATTTGTTTGCCGGTGCTGGTGGTATGACTCTTGGCTTTGAGCAAGCTGGGTTTGATGTGCTAGCGTCTGTGGAAATTGACCCTATCCACTGTGCAACACATGAGTTTAACTTCCCTTTCTGCTCAGTGTTATGTAAAAGTGTTGTGGATACAACTGGGGAAGAAATTAGGAATCGGTCTGAGATTGGCGATCGGGAAATTGATGTGGTAATTTGTGGTTCACCATGTCAAGGATTTTCCCTAATAGGTAAACGGGCTGTTGATGATCCACGAAACTCTTTGGTGTTTCACTTTCATCGGCTGGTTTTTGAGCTAAAACCGAAATTCTTTGTCATGGAAAATGTCCGGGGGATCACAGTTGGCGAACACAAACAAATCCTCCAAACCTTAATTAGCGAGTTTAAAATTTACGGTTATCAAGTAGAAGAAAATTATCAAGTTCTCAACGCTGCTCATTACGGAGTACCACAGTTTCGTGAGAGATTGTTTCTCATAGGTGCAAGAGAGGATGTAGAATTACCAAAATATCCTCAGCAGATTACTAAACAAGCATTACCAAATAATTTAACTTCTAAAAAAATATCTGAACTCCCGTTTAGTCCTACAGTATGGAATGCAATTGGAGATTTACCTGAAATAGAAAAATACCCGGACTTGCTAACAAGAAGTTGGGTTATAGCAGAATACGGAAAGCCTAGTAATTATGCTCTTGTAATTCGTGGTATCAAATCCCTAGATGATGATTATTCTTATAAACGTGAATACGATTTGCGAGTACTTTCTTCAAGTTTAAGAACAAAACATTCTGCGGAAACTATTAAACGTTTTCAGGAGACTCAACAAGGCCAGAGAGAAAAAATTAGTCGTTTTTATAAGCTGCACCCTGCTGGTGTTTGCAACACTCTAAGAGCCGGAACAGACGAGTCTAAGGGTTCTTTTACATCTCCTAGACCGATTCATCCGTTTACACCGCGTTGTATCACAGTCAGGGAAGCAGCGAGATTGCATTCTTACCCCGATTGGTTTAGATTTCATGTAACCAAATGGCATGGATTTCGGCAAGTCGGTAACTCTGTACCACCGCTATTAGCAAAGGCTGTGGCAGCGGAAATTATTCACAGTTTGAAAATTTCGCCTTTGCAGCCGAGTTTTCGATATAAGTTGGGAGAGGAGAAGTTACTGCAACTTAATATGTCTCAAGCGGCACACCATTATCACAGGGACTCATAGTTGCTTAATTAGGGCTTGCTGAACAAAAGTGAAACATAGTCTAGGTAAGGGTTTTGAGCATTTTTTCACCAAGCAAGTGCAAGACTATAGCATCCAGAGGTTCAAAAACCTTGCACTTTCGTCGGCGAGCGCCGGGCAAATTGGGAAAC
>NZ_JBGTFY010000071.1:0-20237 GCF_041747015.1 Nostoc sp. | reverse complement strand
ACGGGTCTATTTCCTATCAACAAATGATTAATAAAAACCTGAGACGGGGTATTTGCGTTGATACACAACATGATTCTTTTGTACAGTGCGTAAGTCCTAAAATTTTAACTGAATCGTTAATTTTATTGCCCATCAGTAGTTGATTGAGGAAATGGTAAAGATTCAGGCTGAGGCTGAAGTTCCGGTTGAGGCTGAGGTTCCGGTTGAGGATTGAGAAATTCCTGCCAAATCCTAATTTGCTCTTGCGCTGCACTGTAAGCAGCACTACCGCGTGGAACCGATTTTGCAATGCCGATGCCTCTAGCAATATCAGACTGACCTTGAGAGCGTGCTATTTCTAACAATTGCTGACTCCATTGGTCAATAGCCAGATTTGCATCCATACGTAAGATGCTATTGTTTGAAACTCGATTTGCCAGTCGTATTGCTTCAACCAAAGCTTCTGGTGTGCCAGTCGCGCCTACTTCTTGAGCTTTTCTCCAGTTTTCTCTAGTGCGGATTTGCCCTTCCCAGTCATTTATCGCAGCTTGTGCTTCTCCAGCAAGTGCCCTTCCCGACGAAGCAATTTGTTGAGCGGCGCTAATGGCGGCGGTGAGATTTCCACTCTGAGCCAGTTCTTGCGCTTGATCTAAGTAAGGCTGGTCTTGAATTCGCTGAATTTTTCCTACCCAAGTACGAATTTTTTTCCGTGCTTCTGGATATAATGCCCGACCTCTACGAATTTCGCTAGCTTGAGCGATCGCTGCTTGCAAGGAATTGATATCGTCGAATATGGCTATCTGTTCGGCGCGTTCTAAGTAAGGTTGGTCTTCAATTGTCTCTACTTGGGCACGCCAGCGACCTATTTCTTGTCTAGCTTCTGTGCCCCTGGGATTATTCACAGGAATCAGCTGTACTTGAGCGATCGCTGCTGTTAAATTATTGACTGTTCCCTGGCTAGCCAATATTCTCGCTTTTTCCAGATGGGCAACATCTTCAATTTCCAGTTGCCAACGAGCAATTAGTTGCTGTGCTTCGTTATACACTGGTCTGGAAGGATCAATTTGTTGTGCTTGAGCGATCGCTGCCTCTAAACCAGAAACGTTACCGATCCAAGCACTTCTTTTCGCGTCAGCTATGGCGATAAAGTCATCTGTTTCGCCCTGTAGTTTCGTACTTTCGGGAATTTGTCTAGCAATATTCAGTGCTTCATCGGCATCCCGCTTGTCTAGTTTTGCCTGTGCCAATCGCAGCATTTGGCGTCCAAATGTGGGAATTGCTTCCTGAGCTTTTTGGTAAAGGTAACTTTCCTGACCAATGGACTCGGCTAACTTGATCGCTTCTAATAAATTATCAACAACTTGGCTTTTTGCTAAACTTTCAGCTTTTCCTAACTTATCGCCATCTTCCCGTGCTGTGGCAATTAGACGATTTAATTGGTCGTATTTAGTACTCGCCCAGTATTGATTGTCTACGCGCAGCATTTTGGCGGACAACATGAATGCCGATTGCCACCGCCGTTCCTTTACTTCGGCGATCGCACCGTTGTATGTTGCTTCTGCCTTTGACCAAATTGACTGCCATTTGCCAATTTGCTCATCGACTAACTTATAAGCTGCCACATCTTCGGGTATTTTCTGAGCAGTAGCGATCGCTTCCTCTAAATTCCCAGTTTGGAAACTTTGATCGGCTAGCTTCAAAATATCCCGCGACCATTCTTCAATGAAACGATCAATTTCTCCATGCAACGGGTGATTTTGTGGTAGTTGCTTCACCAGAGCGATCGCTTGCAATAGGTCGTTCACTGTCTGCTTAGAAGCCGCCAACTGAGCGCAGTGTAGCCGCACAGAAGCACTAGCTAGGGGCCAAAAAATCGAGGGGCAATTCGGGGCAGTTGGCAACTTTAGCAGCATTGCCATTGCCAAGAATGCGACACTGCCGGGAATCAAAGTTAGCAGTGCTAGCCACAATACCCAGCTTTTCATCCAGCGTGGCAATTTCCCAGAATTACTACTGAGTTGGGCAGTTTCTTCTGAATGACTATTTATAGGTAATCCTTCCCTATGGTTTTTTTTTCGCCGCTTCACTGACTTGGAGGTAGAACCAGTAGCAGGGACATCAAATGGTTGAGTTTCACCGAATTGTTCTGTTCGGGATAATCTTTTGTTTTGATCTGGCTCTCTTCCACTGGCTGAAGACCAACTGTCTGGAATATCCCGCTCTGTCATCTCTCACACCAAAATAATTGAATAGCGCTCTGTTTTAGGTCGATAATTCCATTGATGTCATAGTAACTTTCTGATCATTAAAAAGCTACTTTTTTTCAGGCTCTCTCTCCACAGATACCATTAGCGATCTAAAAAAATAGTGCTGTTTTATACTTTATCCTGAAAAGGTAGATTCAGCTTGCAAATCGGCAATTAGTTGAGCTAACTGATCGCTACTTGCCTGGTAGACGTTGCCGCAAAACTCGCAAGTTGCTTCAGCACCATCATCTTTAATAATCATATCTTGCAGTTCGGCTTCTCCCAAAATCTTCAGTGCCCCCAAAACGCGATCGAAAGAACAACCACAGTGGAAGCGCAGCATTTGCCGTTCGGGAAAGATTACCAGCCCCATATCTCCCAACAAGTCGCCAAGAATTTCAGGTAAAGTTTTCCCAGCTTGCAACAATGGCGTAAATCCTGCTAGACCAGCAACCCGCGATTCTAACGTTTCTACTAGGGCTTCGTCTCTGGCAGCTTTGGGCAATACTTGTACTAGTAATCCTCCAGCCGCAGTTACTCCCCCTGCTCCCACGAACACACCTAAAACTAAAGCTGAAGGTGTTTGTTCGGAATTCACCAGATAATGAGCTATATCATCGCCAATTTCGCCAGAAACTAGTTCTACTGTACTGGAGTAAGGATAACCATAACCGATATCCCGCACAACATAGAGGTAGCCATCACCCACCGCACCACCAACGTCTAACTTACCTCTGGCATTGGGAGCCAACTCTACCGATGGATTCCCCACATACCCACGTACCGTACCATCTAAGCCGGCATCTACCAATACGCCACCTAAAGGCCCATCGCCCTTAACCCGGACATTGACCCTTGATCCAGTTCGCTTCATACTAGAAGCCATTAACAAGCCCGCCGCCATAGTCCGACCCAGTGCTGCTGTTGCCACATAAGAAAGCTTGTGGCGTCCTCGCGCTTCTTCTGTTAAACGTGTGGTGATCACACCTATGGCACGAATTCCACCTTCGGCTGCTGTTGCACGAATTAACTGATCCGCCATGAATAACCTTACATTTCTTAACAAGTTCACTTTTTCTATTCTAAGTTCTCTGCTGGTAGAAAAGTAACTTAGTAGGGTGCTACGCAAATAAACGTCTGTTATTGGTCATTGGTTATTTGCAAAGGACATAGACGCGCCAGCGGCTTCCCGCAGGGTAGGACTAATGACTAATGACAAAGACTATTTGCAATATTAGAAATAGCGATGTCTCATCTTTAGGTAATCCTAGAAAAATGCTGGGTAATTTTCAACAAAGTCAACTACGGATCGAAATCGAAGCATCAACAGATGCAATTCGTGACAGTCTGCTGCATCCGGTGCAATTAGAAAAATGGCTCTTAGGGCAACGTTTTGCGCCAGGAATGCCAGAAGAACTACTTCCCGGATTCCAGTTTACAACCTGGACTGGGCCAGTTGCGATTCATCATCAGGTGGATGTTGCCAAATCTAACTGTCTCCGCTTGGTACTCAGCGGAGGCATTGATGGGTTCCATGAATGGTACTGGGGAGAAGGTTGGGTACAGTCCCGCTTGGAAGGAGTTTCAATTTTGCCCTTGAATTTGGGTCAAACGTTGAGTTTGTTAAGCTTGCGTCAGTTTTTCGCAACTCAAGAACGTTAAATCGATTGAACGTAAAAGGGGGATTTTCCTTGTCTCTAGGACTAATTCTTTCAAGGTGACTCGAAAAATCTCTTTTTTCTTTCTGTGCCTCTGTGGTTTAAAAGTAATTTATCTAACCACAGAGACGCAGTTAACACAGACTCGCATAGGTTAAAATGCTTAAATTATTTTTAATTGTCGGCTGTTAATACTTGTTGAACTGTTAATTCTAAATGCGGAAAAGTTTGAGATTGAATACGATCATTACCAAAAAACTCTACTAGTTCGTATAATTCTTCAATCAATGTAAAAACAGTCACTTTGTTCGTTAATGGATCGACAATCCAATACTCTGGAATATTTAAAACGTTATACTCAACTCGCTTGGCTCGGTAATCTACAATCTTTGTTGACTCACTGACGACTTCCACCACTAATAAGGGGGGTGGTTCGTTGAGTTCAATAACTGCCTCTCGGTTTCTCAACTCTCGCCATTGAGGTAACGGAATCACGACTACATCTGGAATCCTTGATGTATCCCATCTGCCAGCACGGGGAGAACGAACACCAATAACCATTTGTTTAGAAGTGCAATCCCACTTTAGTCGGAGAATTTCTCCTCGGAAACAAACATTGAGAAATTCTGTTATCGCGCCATGTTGCCCACTTCCCAGACTCATGGAAATTAGTTCTCCATTGACCAATTCATAGCGCGTATCAGTGCCATCATCATATTTCAGGTATTCTTCAAAGGTTAGTTTTGGGGTGGTTATAGTCATTGCTTCCCCTTGCAAATTTTTACCTTGGTTTTACAACTAATACTGAACAATTAGCCTCTTCTGCAACTTGACTGCTAACAGAACCCTGAACAATTCGCTTCATCCCCATCAATCCCCGACTGCCAATTATGATCAAGTCAGTTTTGTAAATATTGGCAAGGCGAATAATTTCTTCAGCAGGATCACCAGTTACTAGTTCTAACTCACTTGTGACTGATAACTTTTCCTGATAGGATTGCAGTTGTTTTTCAATATGAAGATAAGAAAATGTTGGGGACTCTGGCTGAGGGCGATCAGCGGGTAGTTCCATCTCTGACTCTGGTGTAGGAAAAACATGGCAAAGAATAACCTTGGCGTCTTTTGAAAACGCCAAATTATCTAAAGTCTGAATTACTCGTTCTGAAATTTCCGAACCGTCCAGAGCTACCAAAACACTATTTAGCACCGCTCTCGTCTCCTAAAGAGTAGACCCCTTACATAAGTATCTAGCAAAATCCGCCGGCAGCGACACTAAACCAATTTTTTCTTTGCCAATTTAGCCAATTTAGTTTATATATTTGAGGCTGTGCCATAGGTAAGTTTCACGCTACTTTTACGCTAGTGGGTTGTAGCAACTATTGTGGAGAAGCTTTTCACGAGTTTACTGGAGAGGAAAACCCTCTCCAATAAACTACCGGACGCTTAAAGGGCGGCTGAAGGTAGGATAGCAAATGGCGTGCGTTAGCGTAGTTTACCGTAGGTATCGCTATCTAAACTTTTAGTTTTACCAACAGTAAAAGAAAAAATTAAACATTCCAAATCACTCTTCTTGCTGAATTCGGCGTCGTACTGAATCAGCATGAGAAGGTAAACCCTCTGCTGTTGCTAGCACATCAATTGCACCAGCCACATTTTGCAGTGCGGTTTGGGAGTATTGAATAATACTGGAGTGTTTTAAGAAAGTTTCAACCCCCAATGCCGAAGCATAGCGGGCAGCACCAGAAGTTGGCAAGGTATGATTAGGGCCTGCCAAATAGTCTCCTACGGCTTCTGGTGTTGAGTAACCCAAAAAGATTGCCCCAGCGTGGCGAATCTGTGGTAAGAGTGCCCAAGGGTCTTTGACTTCTAATTCCAGGTGTTCAGGGGCAAATTCATTTGATAGTTCTGCTGCTGCTTGGAGCGATTCTACGACGACAATCAAGCCGTAGTGAGCGATCGCCTTTTCTGTGTCTATTCGCCTTGGGTGATCGACTAGCTGTCTTTCCAAAGCTAGTTGCACGTTCTTCGCCAAAGCAGCATCCGTCGTTAGCAAAATTGCTGCCGCCATCGGATCGTGTTCGGCTTGAGCCAACAAGTCAGCAGCTACGTGCACCGGATTTGCGGTTTCATCGGCAATTACCAGCACTTCGCTGGGGCCTGCCAAAGAATCAATGCCCACGATGCCGTAAACAAGTTTTTTCGCTAATGTAACATAAATGTTACCAGGACCAGTAATCACATCTACTTTCGGAATCGTTTCTGTACCATAGGCTAAAGCGGCGATCGCTTGTGCCCCCCCAATGCGATAAATTTCTTGCACTCCTGCTTCTTGGGCAGCTACCAAGACTGCTGGGTTAACTGTACCCCCTACGCCTGGTGGTGTTACCATCACTACATGGGGTACAGCAGCAACACGAGCCGGAATTGCATTCATTAATACTGTACTGGGATAAGAAGCACGACCACCAGGTACATACAACCCCGCTCGGTCTACGGGGGTGTAGCGTTTGCCCAGAACTATTTCATCGTCGCCAAAGTGTACCCAGCTTTTTGGGACTCGCTGACGATGAAACGCTTCAATTTGGCGGCAAGCTAGCCGAATTGCCTCCAACAACTCTTTTGACACTTGTTGATAGGCTGCATCCAGTTCTGAGCCTGTAACGCGGAGTTCTTCCGCTTTCAGGGTTTGTTGGTCAAATTCGGCTGTGTAATGCAATACAGCTTTATCGCCTTGGCGCTTCACTGCTTGCAAAACTTCCCGCACCGTTGCTTCTTTATGAAGCACCTGTTCGTCGTGGGTGCGATCGCAGATCCGTTGTAGTTCTGCTCTGACGTCTGCCTGCTGAGTAATTATTCGCAGCATGGAGTAAGGACAATGCCAAAATTATAATATTCCTACCTGAGATTTAGTATTGCTCTTTACCCACTGGGGTATGGAACTCACTCTAATTCTCTTCTCTAGCTTAACCTGTATTTTTTTGATACTCTCAAGACTGCCACCACATATCGGTTTTATACTTTAAAATCCCTGAACTTTAGCGGCTTACAATTCCTTACCTCTGATAATACATCTATACTTGGGGATAGATTACATACATAATCAGGTGGTGGTGGTAAGTTAGGATAACGATTTTGCTGATGCATTTTATTTTAACGCATTTCCTAAATTGACGACATAGTGAATTAGGGATTAGATAGAGACTGGAGATAGTTCTTTTCCAGTACTCAATCCATAGTTCCCAATGATAGATTTTTTAGGAAATTATAATATTGGCAATTTGGATGCTATATTAGTAAGTCTAGTACTGTGTGTACATATTAATAGTCTTTTTGGGATTGATTGTGGCGAATACAAAGTCTGCTCTCAAACGTGCCGGAATCGCAGAACGTAACCGACTGCGTAATAAATCTTACAAATCAGCAGTCAAGACGCTGATGAAGAAATACGTCAATGCTGTAACTGTGTATGCAGCTAATCCTACCGCAGAATTAAAACAGGAAGCAGAGGCTCGGTTATCTGAGACTTACGCCAAAATCGATAAAGCAATAAAACGGGGTGTTCTTCATCCCAACAATGGGGCAAGGAAAAAATCAAGATTGGCTCACAGATTAAAGCCCCTCACACAAACGGCTGAGTAGTCATTGGTCATTTATCCTTAGTCATCATAATGATCAAGGACAAACAACATAGACGCGCCAGCGGTGAAGCAGCGCAGTCTTGGGGGTTTCCCCCATGAGCGACTGCTGAACCCAAAGGGCTTCCCGTAGGGTAGGACAAAAGATGCAATTGATAGACACGCACGTTCATCTCAACTTTGATAGTTTCCAGCCAGATTTAGCAGCAGTGCGATCGCGTTGGCAAGAAGCAGGTGTAGTGCGTTTAGTACATTCCTGTGTTCATCCAGAGGAGTTTTCCAGTATTCAATCCCTAGCGCAAGAGTTTCCCGAAATCAGCTTTGCCGTTGGATTACATCCTTTAGATGCTGATAAATGGAATAGCGAGACAGCCGAGAAAATCAAAACCTTGGCGAGTTCTGACTCGAATGTGGTAGCAATTGGGGAAATGGGGCTGGATTTTTACAAAGCTGATAACAGTGAGCAACAGCAGATGGTATTTGAGTCGCAGTTAGCGATCGCTTGTGAACTCAACTTACCAGTGATTATTCACTGCCGCGATGCTGCTGTGGCAACCAGAGAAGTCTTGCAAAAATGGCGGGAACTCAAAGGAGAAAGAGTGCGGGGTGTGATGCATTGTTGGGGAGGAACGCCAGAAGAAACTCAATGGTTTCTCGATTTAGGCTTCTACATTAGCTTTAGCGGAACGGTAACGTTCAAAAACGCCAAAGCAATCCAATCCTCAGCTGCAATGGTGAGTAGCGATCGCCTCCTAATTGAAACAGACTGTCCATTCCTTGCTCCAGTTCCTAAACGGGGCGAAAAGCGCAACGAGCCTGCTTACGTGCTTTATGTAGCCGAGCAAGTAGCTAAACTGCGTCAGGAAACGGTAGAGGCGATCGCCCATCAAACAACCAGAAATGCCTGTAAACTATTCGGTTTGTCAATATCAAGTGTACCGTAGTGTCTTTTGTTAAGTTGTGTTAAAAAAAATAAAACTCTAGAGGGACAAAAATATGCTAATATTATTCCCTCAAAAAGATTTTGATCGCGTCATAATGGTAAAGGAAGGAAACTAAAACTTGTAATCTAAATCTTCCGTCCTGTTATCGGCTTCCCCATCCCCCAAATCTCTACAAGCGGATGCTCTCGACATATTACTAACCGTGCCAACTCAGGTTGAGCTAGACTTATTGCACAACATCGGCTTGATGTCTATTTAACCTATACAAAATCCTTAAACGAAATTGCCTTGTGAGTACAATCCAGCAAAATGAAGTCATTCGGATTCAAATCCAAAAAGGTGCGGATTATTCCTTCAATCTGAGGATATCTAGGATATCACTGAGAGTATAAATAGCAAGGTGAATTTAAGACACACCGGATAGAGTTGCGTCAGTAAATTAACGCGCTTTTTGGAGGGGAAGTGAGAAAAGTAGATAAAAGTCAGGGATATCTCAATTGTATATTCTTCTTGAAACAAGACCATAGTTTGTTTTTGGTTTCTGAGTCACCGATTAGGGCAATAATTCCCTTATCAAAATTGCTGATTCCAGCCAGCTTTAATTGCTGTGTTTGCCCACATCTGTAAATAGCAGATGTGTAAGAAGAAATTCCCAAACAGCTAAGGACACTGGCTAGCAATGGGAAACGTCAAACAGCAGTGTCCAAGGAAAATTTTAACCAGGTTGACAAAGGTAGAGGCATGAATAAAGAAACATATATGGAACCGGCCTTTCTATTGCCCGACTTGATTGAAATCCAGAGGTCAAGCTTTCGCTGGTTTTTGGAAGAAGGGTTGATAGAAGAGCTTAACTCCTTTAGTCCGATCACAGATTATACGGGCAAACTAGAACTGCACTTTTTGGGTCATAACTACAAACTCAAGGAGCCAAAGTACAACGTCGAAGAAGCCAAACGGCGGGATAGTACTTATGCCGTCCAAATGTATGTTCCCACACGCTTAATTAATAAAGAAACCGGGGAAATCAAAGAACAAGAGGTATTTATTGGGGATTTGCCTTTGATGACCGATCGCGGCACGTTTATTATTAACGGAGCCGAGCGGGTAATTGTCAACCAAATAGTGCGGAGTCCCGGAGTCTACTACAAATCAGAAATAGACAAAAACGGGCGACGTACTTATTCAGCTAGCTTAATTCCCAACCGGGGAGCATGGCTGAAATTTGAAACAGACCGTAACGATTTGGTGTGGGTACGCATCGACAAAACCCGCAAACTATCAGCGCAGGTACTCCTAAAAGCTTTAGGCTTATCAGACAACGAAATATTTGACGCTTTACGCCACCCCGAATATTTCCAAAAAACCATCGAAAAAGAAGGGCAATTTTCTGAAGAAGAAGCCTTGATGGAGTTATATCGCAAACTGCGTCCTGGTGAACCACCCACAGTCTTAGGTGGACAACAACTCCTAGATTCTCGTTTCTTTGACCCGAAACGTTATGACCTGGGTCGCGTCGGACGCTACAAACTCAACAAGAAATTACGCCTTTCTGTCCCCGACACAATGCGCGTGTTAACTTCTGGCGATATTTTGGCAGCCGTGGATTACCTAATCAATCTAGAATTTGATATTGGTAATATTGACGACATTGACCATTTAGGTAATCGGCGGGTAAGAAGCGTCGGTGAATTGTTGCAAAACCAAGTACGGGTAGGCTTAAACCGTTTAGAAAGGATTATTCGGGAACGGATGACCGTATCTGATGCCGAAGTACTGACTCCAGCATCCTTGGTGAACCCTAAACCATTAGTAGCAGCAATTAAAGAATTTTTTGGTTCCAGCCAATTAAGTCAGTTCATGGATCAAACCAATCCCCTAGCAGAACTGACCCACAAACGCCGTCTGAGTGCCCTTGGCCCTGGTGGTTTAACCCGCGAACGGGCTGGGTTTGCTGTCCGGGATATTCATCCTAGTCACTACGGACGTATCTGCCCCATTGAAACACCAGAAGGCCCCAACGCCGGATTGATTGGCTCCTTAGCAACCCATGCACGAGTCAACCTGTACGGCTTCTTAGAAACACCATTTAGACCTGTGGAAAATGGGCAGGTTAGGTTTGATATACCTCCCGCCTACATGACAGCCGATGAAGAAGACGACCTACGGGTTGCTCCGGGAGATATTCCTGTAGATGAAACCGGACACATTATCGGGCCGCTAGTGCCAGTGCGCTATCGCCAAGAATTTTCCACCACAACACCGGAGCAAGTAGACTACGTAGCAGTATCTCCAGTACAGATTGTGTCGGTAGCCACAAGCATGATTCCCTTCTTGGAGCATGATGACGCTAACCGAGCGCTGATGGGTTCGAATATGCAACGGCAAGCCGTACCGCTGCTCAAGCCAGAACGTCCTCTGGTGGGTACAGGTTTGGAAGCGCAAGGAGCAAGAGACTCCGGGATGGTAATTGTATCGCGCACCGATGGCGATGTCACTTATGTAGATGCTACAGAAATTCGTGTCCGCCCGAAACCTAGCACCTCAGAAATTAAATACACCCTTTCCAAGTATCAACGTTCCAACCAAGACACCTGTTTAAATCAGAAACCTCTCGTCCGCATTGGTGAGCGGGTTGTTGCTGGTCAGGTGCTGGCTGATGGCTCCTCCACCGAAGGCGGTGAATTGGCACTAGGACAAAATATCGTAGTTGCCTACATGCCTTGGGAAGGCTACAACTACGAAGACGCGATTTTAATCTCTGAAAGACTGGTGCAGGATGTTGTCTACACCTCAATTCACATTGAAAAATATGAAATTGAAGCTAGACAGACGAAACTGGGGCCAGAAGAAATCACCAGAGAAATTCCCAACGTCGGCGAAGATGCGTTGCGTCAGTTGGATGAACAGGGAATCATTCGCATTGGGGCATGGGTAGAAGCTGGAGATATTTTGGTAGGAAAAGTCACACCAAAAGGTGAATCTGACCAACCGCCAGAAGAAAAACTGTTGCGGGCGATTTTCGGTGAGAAAGCGCGGGATGTGCGCGACAATTCCCTGCGAGTACCCAATGGTGAAAAAGGCCGTGTAGTTGACGTGCGCTTGTTTACTCGTGAACAAGGCGATGAACTGCCTCCAGGAGCCAATATGGTAGTCCGGGTGTATGTTGCCCAAAAACGCAAAATCCAAGTTGGCGACAAAATGGCAGGACGCCACGGTAATAAAGGGATTATTTCTCGGATATTGCCAGCGGAAGATATGCCTTATTTGCCCGATGGTTCACCAGTGGACATTGTACTTAACCCCTTGGGTGTACCCAGTCGGATGAACGTCGGACAAGTATTTGAGTGCTTATTAGGTTGGGCTGGTCAAACCTTGGGAGTACGATTTAAGATTACTCCTTTTGACGAAATGTACGGTGAAGAGACATCCCGCCGAATCGTGCATGGCAAATTGCAAGAAGCACGAGACGAAACAGGCAAAGACTGGGTTTATAACCCAGACAATCCCGGCAAAATCATGGTGTATGACGGTCGTACAGGTGAACCCTTTGACCGAGCAATTACTATTGGTGTGGCTTATATGCTGAAACTGGTGCATTTGGTGGATGATAAGATCCACGCCCGTTCTACAGGACCATACTCACTGGTGACTCAGCAACCCTTGGGTGGTAAAGCCCAACAAGGTGGTCAGAGGTTTGGAGAAATGGAAGTGTGGGCATTGGAAGCCTTTGGTGCAGCTTACACCTTACAGGAATTGCTCACAGTTAAATCTGACGATATGCAAGGACGGAATGAAGCGTTAAATGCGATCGTTAAAGGTAAGGCAATTCCCAGACCTGGAACTCCAGAGTCCTTTAAGGTACTGATGCGCGAGTTGCAATCATTAGGGTTAGACATTGCCGTACACAAGGTAGAAACCCAAGCAGACGGCAGTTCCCTAGATGTGGAAGTCGATTTGATGGCAGACCAATCAGCCCGTCGCACACCTCCTCGACCCACCTATGAATCTCTTTCCCGCGAATCGCTGGACGATGACGAGTAAAGAGTGCTGAGTGCTGAGTATTAAAAAACTCAGTAATTAGCTTTAGCACTCGGATCTCTCTTAATTCAAACCTTAAAACTAAATATACTCGAAACTCATAACCTGGAACTCAGCACTTTAAAGATGAGACCTGCCCAAACTAATCAGTTTGACTACGTAAAAATCGGCTTGGCTTCCCCTGAACGCATTCGGCAATGGGGCGAGAGAACATTGCCCAATGGTCAAGTAGTCGGTGAAGTTACCAAGCCAGAGACGATTAACTACCGAACTCTCAAGCCAGAGATGGATGGCTTATTTTGTGAGCGCATCTTTGGCCCCGCGAAAGATTGGGAATGCCATTGTGGCAAGTATAAAAGAGTTCGTCACAGAGGGATTGTGTGTGAGCGTTGTGGGGTAGAAGTCACCGAGTCACGGGTGCGTCGCCACCGAATGGGCTATATAAAACTCGCCGCATCAGTAGCTCACGTCTGGTATCTCAAAGGCATTCCTAGCTATATTTCCATTCTGTTGGATATGCCCTTGCGGGATGTTGAGCAGATTGTCTATTTCAACTCTTATGTTGTCCTGAGTGCTGGTAATGCCGAAACTTTAACTTACAAGCAGCTACTGAGTGAAGACCAGTGGTTGGAAATAGAAGACCAAATTTATAGCGAAGATTCTGTGCTGCAAGGCGTAGAGGTAGGTATTGGTGCTGAAGCACTGTTGCGCTTGCTTGCCGATATCAATTTAGAACAAGAAGCTGAAAGCCTACGCGAAGAGATTGGTAACGCTAAAGGACAAAAGAGAGCCAAGCTAATTAAGCGGCTGCGGGTGATTGACAACTTCATCGCTACTGGTTCCAAACCAGAGTGGATGGTAATGGCAGTTATTCCCGTAATTCCCCCTGACTTGCGCCCAATGGTGCAACTAGATGGCGGACGGTTTGCCACCAGCGATTTAAATGATTTGTATCGGCGGGTAATTAACCGCAATAATCGTTTGGCACGCTTGCAAGAAATTTTGGCACCAGAGATTATTGTGCGGAATGAAAAGCGGATGCTGCAAGAAGCAGTGGATGCTTTGATTGACAATGGTCGGCGGGGACGCACTGTGGTAGGGGCAAATAACCGACCCCTGAAATCTTTGTCCGACATTATCGAGGGTAAGCAAGGCCGTTTCCGACAAAACTTGTTAGGTAAACGAGTTGACTACTCTGGACGTTCGGTAATTGTGGTCGGGCCAAAGCTAAAAATTCACCAGTGCGGTTTACCTAGAGAAATGGCAATTGAGCTATTTCAACCATTTGTAATTAACCGCCTGATTCGTGGCGGCATGGTGAATAACATCAAAGCTGCGAAAAAGCTGATATCGAGAAATGATCCTAGTGTGTGGGATGTGCTGGAAGAGGTGATTGAAGGACACCCTGTGATGCTAAATCGAGCGCCAACGTTGCACCGCCTGGGTATTCAGTCTTTTGAACCGATTTTAGTAGAAGGTAGAGCGATTCAACTGCATCCTCTGGTGTGTCCAGCGTTTAACGCCGACTTTGATGGCGACCAAATGGCGGTACACGTCCCTCTGTCGTTAGAAAGTCAGGCGGAAGCGCGGTTGCTGATGTTGGCTTCTAACAATATTTTGTCACCAGCCACGGGTAAACCGATCATTACGCCCAGCCAAGATATGGTGTTAGGAGCTTATTACTTAACAGCAGAAAATCCCGGTGCGACAAAAGGTGCAGGAAAGTACTTTTATTCGCTGGATGACGTAATTATGGCTTACCAGCAAGACCAAGTTGACTTGCACGCCTATATTTACGTGCGGTTTGACGGTGAAATAGAATCAGATCAACCGGATGCAGAACCCCTGAAAGTGACGGAAAACGACGATGGTAGCCGGACATTACTCTATAAGTTCCGCCGAGTCAGACAAGACGCTAAGGGCAATGTAATTTCACAGTATATATACACAACTGCTGGTCGCGTTATTTACAATAATGCCATTCAGGAAGCACTTGCAAGCTAAAAGTGAGGAGTGAAAAGTTAAGAGTTAGGAGTTATTAATTACAAACTCCTAACTCCTAACTCCTAATTATTAATTTAGGACTAATGATTAATGACTAACGAAAAAATGATTTTTCGCAATCGTGTGGTTGACAAAGGCCAACTAAGAAATTTAATTTCTTGGGCTTTTACGAATTATGGTACTGCACGAACCGCAGTGATGGCGGACAAACTGAAAGATTTAGGATTTCGCTACGCTACCAAAGCAGGGGTTTCCATCAGTGTAGATGACTTGATGATCCCACCAAGTAAGCGATCGCTCCTAGAGGCAGCCGAAGAAGAAATTCGCGCTACCGAAATCCGTTACCAACGGGGAGAAATCACCGAAGTAGAACGTTTCCAAAAGGTAATTGATACCTGGAACAGTACCAGTGAAGCATTGAAAGATGAAGTAGTCGTTCACTTTAAGAAGACTAATCCCCTGAACTCCGTATACATGATGGCGTTCTCCGGGGCACGGGGGAATATCTCTCAAGTCCGGCAATTGGTGGGGATGCGGGGACTGATGGCAGATCCTCAAGGGGAAATTATCGATTTGCCCATCAAAACCAACTTCCGTGAAGGGTTAACTGTGACGGAATACATTATTTCGTCTTACGGTGCCAGAAAAGGATTGGTGGATACTGCCTTGCGGACGGCTGACTCTGGTTATCTTACCCGCCGTTTGGTAGACGTATCCCAGGATGTAATTATTCGGGAATTTGACTGCGGCACCACCAGAGGTCTGGCCGTGCGACCAATGACAGAAGGTGCCAAAACCTTGATCCCTCTAGCAACCCGCTTAATGGGACGGGTAATTGGCGAAGATGTGGTGCATCCGGTGACAAAAGAAATAATTGCACCACGTAATTCCCCAATTCCTGAAGACTTGGCGAAGAAAATTGAAAAATCTGGGGTAGGAGAAGTTGTGGTGCGGAGTCCTCTAACTTGTGAGGCTGCACGTTCTGTCTGTCAACACTGCTACGGCTGGAGTTTGGCACACGCCAAAATGGTAGACTTGGGCGAAGCTGTAGGGATTATTGCTGCCCAAAGTATCGGCGAACCTGGCACCCAGCTAACCATGCGGACATTCCACACAGGTGGTGTGTTTACTGGAGAAGTGGCGCAACAAGTTCGTTCTAAAATCGATGGCACTGTCAAGCTTCCCCGCAAACTGAAGACTAGAACATATCGGACTCGCCACGGGGAAGATGCCCTGTATGTTGAGGCTAATGGCATCATGCTTTTAGAGCCAACAAAAGTAGGTGATGTTACCCCAGACAACCAAGAGGTTCATCTAACTCAAGGTTCAACATTATACGTATTTGATGGAAATCAGGTAAAACAAGGTCAGTTGTTGGCAGAGGTTGCCCTCGGTGGACGCACAACTCGGACTAATACAGAAAAAGCAGTTAAAGATGTCGCCTCTGATTTGGCAGGGGAAGTGCAATTTGCCGAAGTAGTCCCAGAACAAAAAACCGACCGTCAGGGTAATACCACAATCACAGCCGCACGAGGTGGCTTGATTTGGATTTTGTCTGGGGAAGTTTACAACTTGCCGCCGGGTGCAGAATTGCTGGTAAAAAATGGTGATGCGATCGCCTCTAATGGAGTTTTAGCAGAAACCAAGTTAGCCAGTTTGCACGGTGGTGTAGTGCGCTTACCGGAAGTTACCCCAGGTAAGAGTACCAGGGAAATTGAGATTATCACCGCTTCTGTGGTTTTAGACCAGGCAACAGTGACAGTCCAAAGTTCCCAAGGTCGCAATAACTACTTAGTCTCCACTGGCAACAACCAGGTATTTAACCTGAGAGCTACACCAGGCACAAAAGTGCAAAATGGTCAAGTAGTAGCTGAGTTAATTGATGACCACTATCGTACAACCACTGGCGGATTCCTAAAATTCGCGGGTGTCGAAGTCCAGAAAAAAGGTAAAGCCAAGCTGGGTTATGAAGTTGTGCAAGGTGGTACGCTTTTGTGGATTCCCGAAGAAAGCCACGAAGTTAATAAAGATATCTCCTTACTGTTGGTGGAAGACGGTCAGTTTGTCGAAGCTGGTACCGAAGTGGTGAAGGATATCTTCTGCCAAAATAGCGGTGTGGTAGAAGTGACCCAGAAAAACGACATCCTGCGGGAAGTTGTGGTTAAGCCAGGGGAACTGCTAATGGTGGACGATCCAGAATCAGTCACCGGGCGAGATAACACCTTCGTTCAACCAGGCGAGGAGTTTCAAGGCAGCGTTGCCACGGAATTGCGCTATATCCAGTATGTGGAGACACCAGAAGGTCCTGCCCTGTTGAGTCGTCCGGTAGTCGAGTTTGCTGTACCAGATAATCCAGATGTGCCATCAACGACATCAGTAAGTCAACAAACCGGGCGCTCAATTCAGTTGCGGGCCGTGCAGCGACTGCCTTACAAAGATTCAGAACGTGTCAAATCCGTTGAAGGTGTGGAACTGCTGCGAACCCAGTTAGTGCTGGAAATTGAGCAAGAAGGAGAACAAGACCACAATGCTTCGCCTTTAGCAGCAGATATTGAATTGGTACAGGATACCGAAGACCCAGAAGTTCAACGTTTGCAACTGGTAATTTTGGAATCTTTGGTAATTCGTCGAGACATTACCGCCGATGCCACCCAAGGTAGCACCGAGACGACACTTGAGGTACAAGATGGGTTAACCATCGCTCCCGGATCTGTGGTAGCACGTACCCAAATCTTGTGTAAAGAAGGGGGGATAATCCGGGGCGTCCAAAAAGGAAGCGAAAACGTGCGTCGCTGTTTGGTATTGCGTCATCTTGTTGATATGCTGACCATGAATACTAGTACTCAGCCTAAGGTAAAGGCGGGTGACTTGATAGTAGAAGGTACAGAAGTTGCTCCTGGAGTTTTTGCCCCAGAATCAGGGCAAGTAGTAGACGTTAAAACTGCTGCTGCTGCATCTGATGGTGAATCAGCTCTGAGTACTAAAAACTACGTTATTACTACCCGCATCGGTCGCCCCTACCGAGTCAGCCCTGGTGCTGTGTTGCAGATAGAAGATGGCGATTTAGTACAACGGGGTGATAACTTGGTGTTGTTGGTGTTTGAACGCGCCAAAACCGGAGATATTATTCAAGGTTTGCCCCGGATTGAGGAACTGCTCGAAGCTCGTAAACCGAAAGAAGCCTGCATTTTATGTCGGCGGGCAGGGGAAATTAAGGTAGTTTACGCCGATAGTGGTGATGAAGCGATCGCCATCAAGGTCGTAGAATCAAATGGCGTAATCACAGATTATCCTCTAGGCCCAGGACAAAATTTGATTGTACCTGATGGATCAACTGTATTAGCCGGACAACCGTTGACCGATGGCCCATCCAATCCCCATGAAATTTTAGAAATCTTCTTTAGCCTGGGTTCGGAAGACGGAATCTATGCTTGTGCTAGCATTGCTTTGCAGAAGGTACAGACATTTTTGGTGAATGAAGTGCAAATGGTGTATCAATCTCAGGGGATTGACATTTCCGATAAGCACATCGAAGTGATTGTTCGCCAGATGACCAACAAAGTGCGGATTGATGATGGTGGTGATACCACAATGCTTCCCGGCGAATTGGTGGAACTGCGCCAAGTTGAGCAGGTGAACGAAGCTATGGCAATTACAGGCGGGGCTAGGGCTCAGTACACCCCAGTATTATTGGGTATCACCAAAGCATCGTTGAACACCGATAGCTTTATTTCCGCCGCATCCTTCCAAGAAACAACACGGGTACTTACCGAAGCCGCTATCGAAGGTAAATCCGACTGGCTGCGAGGATTAAAGGAAAACGTGATTATCGGGCGATTGATTCCGGCTGGGACTGGGTACAATACCTATGATGAACCCGGAGCGATCGAAGACTATACTACGGAGATTAGCAGTAGTGTCTTAGATGAAGTTGATGACCCGTTGGATATGGTCTTAGATGACCGCACAGCTCGCACCTATAATTTAGATTCTCCTACCCTTGGCGAATCTGGCTTTGGCAGTAGACGTGCAGAAAGGTCAGTTTTAGATGACGAAGATGAATTAATTGCCGACGAAGTACCAGAAGATGACGATTTTGAAGAAGAAGAGGACGAAGAAGACGATTTCGATGACGAGTAGAAACGCAAAATTTTGCGTCCCTCCTAAAAGGTAAAAGCTAAAAAGGCAAAAGAAAATCTTCTTTTGCCTTTTTATTTTGCTCCATATTCTAAGTTGGTACAAGTGCAATATCTGAGTTTTTCAGCACATCATTGACGAGAAGTCATATATTCCTACAAAATCTGCCAAAGTTCACGATTCTTAATCATATTAGCTTCCTCTTGTAGCTGACAGAAGTCCCACAATCTAATAGGCTGATTTTAAAGTAGTAATTTTTTACAAAGCTCAACTGCTCAAAAAGATAGGCTTTCTTGACCAGTACTTTTGGATGATCAATGTGCAAAATGTTGCCTACCCTCTATCATCACTTAGTCGTTAAAAACTAGCTATACAGAAAATGCCCCTTAAAATCGTTCAGAACTTTGATAGCAGTTTCATTCTCGAAGCACAAGCTCAAGAAACTCTGTTCAATTTATTGACAAGCGTTGCTTTTTTAAACCAAGTCTGTCAACAGTCGCAGTGTGAACAAGTTAAATTTACAGAATTACTTTTCCAGCCAGTTCCTTATAGCTTAACCACCAGTAAAGGAATGCCAGCAGAATTTGAAAAGTATCATGAATCTGATGAATATATCATCATTAACGTTCCACCAAATTTCATGTTTATTGCTAAGATTTTTAAACCTAGTCGCCTTTGTGCAATTTACCAAAAATTTGGTAATGAGTAATTTTAAAAATAATTTTTCCCTAATTATCAATTCTCAATTACGAAGGCAAATAGCAAGTTTTATATTTGATGTATGACTCCTGAAACAAATATTTTTTCTTTAGCAACCCTAGAATACATTTCTTACATTGACGATCGCGGTCAGCTACCTGAAGAGTTTCAGGGTAAAATCGGCGTATATGCTATCTTTGACCAAAAAAAAGTTCTGCAATTTGTTGGGTATTCCCGTGATGTTTATCTCAGCCTCAAGCAGCATTTAGTACGTCAACCACAGCAATGTTATTGGGTTAAGATTCAAACTATTGAGCGCCCTAGTCGCACAGTTTTAGAAGATATTGAGAATGCTTGGATTGCTGAAAATGGCAGTGTGCCATCAGGAAATAGGGATAACAAGGAAAAATGGACTCATCCCATTGATGTCAAAGTGGTAATGACACCTGAAGAACAGGCAAATTATCAAAATCCAGCTAATGACGAATTAGCACAAATGAAAATTATTAAAAATGTCGCCCGGAGAGTAGAAGCAGAAATTTCAACGCAATTGCTAGAAGTGCGTGGTTTGCAAATGCAAATTCGCTTCAATCCTAAATTGAAAGAAGAAGGTTTACTAGATTTGAAATGAAGGTAGTTATGGGGAAAACTGTTTTATGAATATCGTTTGTAATCTCCTATGACAATATAGCTGCTAAACGATCGCTCTATCAACTTATCGGTACATTGGGTGCTGGTGGGTTTGGTGAAACCTATCTAGGGCTTGCTGAACAAAAGTGAAACATAGTCTAGGTAAGGGTTTTGAGCATTTTTTCACCAAGCAAGTGCAAGACTATAGCATCCAGAGGTTCAAAAACCTTGCACTTTCGTCGGCGAGCGCCGGGCAAATTGGGAAAC
>NZ_JBGTFY010000070.1:0-105881 GCF_041747015.1 Nostoc sp. | reverse complement strand
GTTTCCCAATTTGCCCGGCGCTCGCCGACGAAAGTGCAAGGTTTTTGAACCTCTGGATGCTATAGTCTTGCACTTGCTTGGTGAAAAAATGCTCAAAACCCTTACCTAGACTATGTTTCACTTTTGTTCAGCAAGCCCTATGTAGAGACGCAATTTATCGCGTCTTCAAAGACCAATTATCTACACCAATAACCCTTAATTTAACCGTATTGGCATATACAGAGTTAGTTATTGACATTATCTAAAAAATATATTGCTGAGGGTTGAAAATTCTTTCCAACCAAAATAGGTTCTCCCTTTACTCCTCCACGGCTAAGAGTACAAATCTTATAAAGGTTTTCACAATCAAAGATTGCAAGAACTAACTCTTTTCCTGTTTGATAAAAGGATGGTAAAGGTTTACCTACCTCGCACTCTATATCTGTTTCGTTTTCACGCCACTGTAACTTCCAAACACGCTTTTTGGTTATTGGTGCTTTAACAGACTGAGCGATTGCACTATACACCTGCTCCGCTTTAATATCGTCCTTAGCTGCTGGGACAAAAAATTTCATAGGCTTAGATACAAGTAACGTAGGTTGAATTAGCACCAGCGTAACGCAGTTACCAAGGCAATCTGCTGCCATTCCACGATAAAAACTGTCCGCTATCATCTTCTTGAAGCTGTTCAATTACAGCCCATAATTGGGTAACGGTACGTTCCACTGAAAATAATTGTTCCGCAGGTACATTTCTCTGGAAAGGACGGGAAAGGCGCGTATCAGTTGTACCAGGATGCAGTGTCACTATTAATGCTTTAGGACAACTTCTTTTATACTCAATTGCCGCAGTTCGCATCAACATATTGAGTGCTGCTTTAGAAGCGCGATAGCCATACCATCCACCAAGTTGGTTATCGCCAATACTACCCACTTTAGCAGAAATACTAGCGAAGACGCTGCGTTCTCGATGACGAAATAAAGGCAATAGATGTTTAGCCAACAAGATAGCACCAATACTATTTATCTGAAAGTAGCGCAGTAAATTTTCGGAATTAATCTGTCTTAAGCTTTTTTCAGGTTGCAAAGTATCCTCATGCAGTAGTCCTACACAGTTAACTACTAAATGCAGTTTGTCAACTTGGTTATGTATTTTTTGAACAGCTTCAACAATCTGCAACTCGTCAGTAATATCCATCGCCAGACAAATTAATCGCTCAGAATGTTCGCTTGCAAGAGCTATTAAATCGGAGGCTGATTCTGGTTGACGAGAAGTTGCATAAACTTTGGCTATTCTGTCATCTTGTAGCAATTTTTTCACAAAACCCAAACCAATACCTTGGCTGGCTCCCACAATCAATGCGTTGATAGGACTAATTTCATCGATAAAAGACATATTAATTTAGGATTGATACCAATTCACGAAAATCTTGATACATATAGATTTTTCGTAGGGGTTTAGCATTGCTAAACCCTTACCCACGCATTTGTAACTTAATAAATGTTGGGTTGCGCTTTGCTTAACCCAACCTACGCAGATTAGCAAAATTAGAGTTTTTGTGGTTTATTTTCCTATACAGAACTTGCTAAAAATTCTATCTAAAACTGATTCTGTAACTTCTTCTCCGGTAATTTCTCCTAGTGCCTGAATCGCACCTCGTAAGTCAATTGTCCAGAAATCAAGAGGGAGCTGCTGGGCAATTGTTGCTTGTACCTGTTCCAAGGAAATTTTAGCTTGAGTTAATGCTGCTGCTTGCCTTTGGTTAATGGCTAAATCCATATCAGCCGCTTGCACTTTTCCTGCTTGAACTATCTCTAAAATTGCTGTTTCTAAAGCATCAATACCTTGATTTTGGGCTGCTGCTGTAACAATCTTAGATTTGTGATTTGGAATTTGCAACTGAAGATTTTTCCTATCGTCTTCTTTTACTAAGTCGATTTTGTTGATAACTAGAATTAACGGACGGTGTTGTACTTGTTCGTAAATTTCTCGATCGCCTTCTGTCCACCCAGATGAAGCATCGATGGTAAGCAAGACTAAATCAGCGGCATTTGCAGCACGACGCGATCGCTCTACGCCAATTTTTTCCACTTGGTCTGTTGTTTCCCGAATCCCCGCAGTATCTAGTACTTGTACAGGAATTCCGCCGACGACTAACTGAGATTCTACAACATCGCGGGTTGTACCTGGTAAATCAGTCACGATCGCGCGTTCGCTCTGGCTCCAAGCATTTAATAAGCTGGACTTACCTACATTCGGACGTCCAACAATTGCCACTTTTAAACCAGTGCGTAACAACTCACCTTGATCTTTGGTTGCCAATAACCTGTTTATTTCTGCGGCAATTTTCTCTATTTCTGATATTATGGCTTCATCATCCAACGGAGGCAAGTCTTCCTCAAAATCGATTCGAGCTTCGATTTCTGCCAAAATATCTAAACAGTTGGCGCGTAACTGCCGAATCGGATGAGCTAATTTTCCTTGTAAACCAGCTAAAGCAGTTTGAGCTGCTTGGGGCGATTTAGCTCCCACTAAATCAGCGATACCTTCAGCTTGAGTTAAATCCAATCGTCCATTTAAAAAGGCGCGGAGAGTAAATTCTCCAGGTTGCGCTAACCTAGCACCGTTTTCCAAACACAATTGCAATACCTGCTGCACTGCCATAATTCCCCCGTGGCAATGAAATTCCACCACATCTTCACGGGTGTAAGAACGGGGTGCTTTCATGATCAACAACAGAGCTTCATCCACCAATTGTTGCGTCTGGGGATGGCGAATGTAACCGTAGAGAATCCGGTGACTTTCCCAAACTTGTCGCCCTGGCGCATGAAAGAGAGTTTGGGCTAAAGCCATTGCTTCAGAACCAGATACCCGCACAATACCAACGCTACCCTGTTGGGGGACAATAGCAGTAGCGATCGCGGCTATAGTTCCAGTAGTAGCAAAAACTTCTGACATGAGCGCCCTTTATAAGAGTTAATAAGTTAGGAGTCAAAATCATAACTCATAACTTTCTAAATGGTATGTTGCATCTAAACGAGAACCGCTAAAGTTAAAGAGTTAACTTTGCAGAGCAGCCCACACAATATGCCCAGACAAAACAAACATTACTAAAAGACCTAGCTGATAAGCACGAGTCCGAAGCGGCTGCATGGCACGTAGATAAGCTACAGAATGGACAACGCGCGACAAAACAAACAGTGGGAAATAAATTAATGTGCCTTGTTCCCAACAGCCCAGGCTGACGTAAGCAGTAGCTAGAAATAGAAAAATCGGAATATTTTCGCTATCATTATTCAGGATTTTACTGGCGCGTTGCAGTAATTGAGACTCTTGTGCAACCGTAGTTTTGCCTTTACCAAAGGTCGCTACATCCTCTGGATTATCAAAAGTATTGGACTTATGGCGATTCCTGACTTGCAGTAACACAATAGCCAACATTTTCAGAAATAGAGTAACAACCGTTATTCCGTAAATTTTCCAAGTAAACATAGCTGTCGCTCAATCCTCAGCAGATAACAGCAATTACAATGTTCTCATTTTTTGAGCGAGTTAGTACAACTTTGCATAAATTGAGGGGTGAAATTTAAACGCAGAGGAACGCAAAGGTTAAATCAAGGCATTAATCTAATTTAAGATTTGAGGCGATGTCTATTGTAAATCTTTTAGGTGTCCACGCAAAATTTCTTGAATTATTTGGTGTACAACTTCTTGACTCAAGCTGCCATCTACCCGCATAATTCGTGAGGGATGGGATGCTGCTAAATCTGCGTATCCTTGTTGAACACGCCGATGAAAAGCGATCGCTTCTTGTTCAATGCGGTCTAGTCCTACTCCGTGTGCGAGTTTGCGGGTTAGTCCTACCTCGACATCAACATCTAACCAAATAGTTAGGTCACTCTTTAAGTCACCAGTAGCAATATAATTAAGCTGATTGATTAACTCGATGTTAAGACCTCGACCATATCCTTGGTAGGCAATGGTAGAGTCAGTGTAGCGATCGCATAAAATATATTTCCCTGCTGCTAGATTTGGTTTGAGTTCTTGTTCGACGTGTTGCGATCGGTCAGCAGCATACAATAAAAGTTCTGTCACTTGGGCAACTGGTTTATCCTCTGCCTTTTCTAGTAGCAAACGGCGAAGATGTAAGCCTAACTCTGTTCCCCCTGGTTCACGAGTTACCACCACAGAAATACTCAGACTTTCCAACCATTTACGACAAAGCTGCATTTGGCTGGTTTTTCCACAGCCTTCTACCCCTTCAAATACAATTAATTTGCCACCCATGCTTTTTAAAGTTTGCTGCAATAAACTTGTTCGCTGACGTTTGATCAAGAATAGCTGTCAGAGGGATGTCTCCAAAGGAACGAAGTGCGGTCTACGCCTTTGCCTTTTAACTTTATCATTCCATCTTATAACTTAGAATACCAAGCTTTTTCTCGAAACTTCATTGCACCTGTTCAATCAAACAGCTTTTTTGGGCGTACTCACCTCAAATCATATCAAGAAATTCTATGTATTAAGAAATAATACATAGATATTTACCAAAAAAAGATTTTTGATATTATCAGAAAATATTTGGTGAAAATATTATGTATTTGCCCAAATAAAGCATATATAGAAAAGCTAGGTTTATTTAATTTAAATATTAAATTAAAGGGAAAAATGTTCCTGCTTCTCAATCAAAAATTATATTTTATTTTCTTGCCTATGTTGAAGTTTGAAAGGAGCAGATGAAAACTAAAATTTACTTTCCAGTAATAGTTGCTGTAGCAATGATGACAACCTTTTTGGGTGGTTGTCGCTCAACTGATGAATACAAAAAACTAGCACAAGCAGGAACTAATTATTCCAATGCTCTTAATCAACTGTTAGATATAGCTGTTGAAAGTCGAATCAACGAAAGTTCTGAAGAGCTTCTATTGCAAGATAGAGACATTAATCGAACATTTGATAATTACAAAAAGCTTTCAGGTTCAGATAGCAATCTAATTGAGTTGGTTAATCGACTCAAAAAGCACAACAGACTTTTAAGTAAATACTTTCATCTGCTAGAAGATTTAGCTGGCTCTAATGCTCCAGAACGAACGCAAACTGCTATTGGAGGGGTGATAGGTAATCTAAATATAGTAGGTCAGACCTTAAGAATAAACAACAACAACTTAATTAAAAATCAAGAGGTCTTTCAGGGCATTGGAAAACTGATTGTGAGTTCTCAGATTCGGGGTGCTCTTAAAGAAGAGCTAGAAAAACGCAATCAAACTATTATGCTTGAGTTAAAAACACAGCAGGAGTTACTAAATGCCCTTAGTACTCAAATTAAAGGTGACTTAAAGGAAATTCAAGAGAAACAAGAACTGAGACTTGTGATTAACCCGTTGCTCGAACCGACAGTTATCGAAAGTGAAGATGCTTGGATCACCACTCGA
The DNA here is from genome assembly GCF_041747015.1 of Nostoc sp. GTDB lineage: Bacteria > Cyanobacteriota > Cyanobacteriia > Cyanobacteriales > Nostocaceae > Nostoc. The sequence goes on along the minus strand of NZ_JBGTFY010000070.1, from coordinate 100,473 downwards.
AGAGAGTTGTTGACTCAAGAACTCACAGCCGCAGAACTTGAAACTGCAAGCCAGTCACTAGGAGATTTTCAAAGTATATTTCAAGATTTTGTAGAAGGTCGATCTAATAGTGCGCGGATCGATTCATTGTTAACGGACATTGAAAACCTTTTATCTGTAATTGAAAAATTAAAACCCAAGGAGTAAGTATGACAAGCATCATTATTAGTCGTCTAGGTGATATTGACGAAATTAGGCAGATGTTGCTCACAGCACTAAAAGAAACAGAAGAAAATCTGCTTTCTAATGAGACATTGATAAAATTCAAAGGTGAATTTGCAGTAGACGGAAACAAAGCTAAACTGAATAGATACTTTGACGATAGAACAGAGTTTATTCTGGCGAAACGAAGGCTACAAGATGCATTAATATTGAGCATCGCTGAACGGCTTGAAAAACTTAATAAAGACTTAGAATTAGGCATTGAGAATTTGAATAAAGAGTTAAAAAAGCTAGACAACACAATTACAATTTTGGAAACTGTAGAGCGGGTAATTGGCATTATTTCAAGGATTGTTCTTTTGGCTAGGTAAAATCACTTTGCCGATTGTAATAGGAGCATTTCACTTTGTAAAAAATACTTAGTGATTAGAAATTGATTGCAACTTCTAGTCTGAGGGCGATTTTCCCAAAGGGAATGCTTTCAATCCAAAGTAGATTCAGGTTGAAATTCGAGCATTGATAACTGCAACTATTAAGGAGAAACAAAAAAATGTCTGCTTTTATTTCCGAACGGCTAAAGCCAATTGATATTATTCGAGAAGAGCTTCTTAAAGAACTCATAAAAATTGAATTTAAGCTTGGTTCTTTTGAAGAAGTTATATCGCTTTGCACATCAGAAAAAAACTCGTTTTTAGCAAAATCTTTTTTGCAAGCAAGAGCAGATTTAATTGTCGCTAGAGCTAAGATAGAAAATGCTATTTTGGAAAAGATTGCTGGTCAGATTCAAGGTCTTCAATTAGAGCTAGAAGCAAGTATTAACAGTTTGAATAAAGAATTAGAAAAACCCGAAAACCAAACTGCACTTTTAAATGCACTACATCAAGTAACTGGCATTGCAGCGCGAATTCTTCTACAAGTATAGAGCTTATAGCGGTGTGCAGTTGAGTGAGAATAAGGTGATACTATTTTGCGATGATTGATGTGGTACATTGCGCTTTGCAACAATTCACCCTACAAGCTGGTTTTGAACTTCTAAATCAAGTTTTGAACTTTTAAATCAAGTTTTGAACTTTTAAATCAAGTTTTGAACTTTTAAACCAAGTTTTGAACTTCTAAATCAAGTTTTGAACTTTTAAACCAAGTTTTGAACTTTTAAATCAAGTTTTGAACTTTTAAACCAAGTTTTGAACTTCTAAACCTGTTAATCTCAACAAATCTCAGCAAATATACCCGCATTTATCCTGTGTATCAATGCTCTAAAAGTTCTGTAGCTTCACTCAGGCTCATGCATTCGCTCATTGCGTATCATAATGTTATATAAAGAACTCCGTGTAAAACCCTATCAGAGTTCTTTATATTAAATTCATTTAAAAAGGAAAACTTTATGCCGCAACGAAAACGAAACTCCATTGCACTGACCAAAGCTGAACGACGCATTGAAGGATTACAGACAATTACCCCTAATTTAGACTTTGGTAATGGTTTGTCAATTCCTACTTATAACACTATGATTCATGAGTTACGAGAGAAGTTAGCTACTCATAATCAAGCGCGAACAATGATGGATAAGACGCAGAATGCATTAGAAGATGCAGAACGTGCATTGAATACTTATTCTGAGCATATGCTGCTGAGTGTTGCATCTCGCTATGGCAAAAATAGTGATGAGTACGGGATGGCTGGTGGAACACGCAAGTCAGATTATCGACGGAAAGCACGCCCAGTGGTCAACCAAACGGTGAAACTTGCAGAGTGATTGTCTGAATAAACATTGATTTGGCTCAAATCATATTTTGCCACAAGTTGCTGTCTCAATGTAGGGGTGTGTTGTCGCCAAGCGCCGCACCGTCAACAATTCAAGATGCGTTAGCCTACGGCATAACACACCCTACAGACAATTTATATTTATTTATATACATTGAATTGAATTTTTCTCGCCAACTTACTTTGGGTATATTGATTGTATCTGAAGCGATGTCTACGACGGGCTAGCCTACGCCTTTACCCCAATGTCAAAATTTCTGCCAAAAAATCTGCCAATAGTCGTTTTGTCTGTAACCAACGCACACCCAAGAGAACGTTATCTAGATGATCTCCACCCAAAACTTCTATAGTGAACTCTTCTCCATCTAAAAGCACGATTCCCTCATAAAGATTAAAGCGTGCTTCTCCCCATGCTGTTTGCATATCCCGTTGTTCATTTATGTTGAGAATCCACCCTAAACTAAGAGCATCTTGGTTATCAAGTGCTAGCAAACCAGTGAATCCCGTATCTAGAAGTGCGTTAACTGGTATAACATCTCCATCCAATGTAACCAAACCGATTTCAAAGATTAACTCACTCTGACTATTAAATTCTCCAAAAATCATATTCTGCCACAAGTTCCTCTCTCATTGAGGCGCATAATGAGGCGCATTTTATCAGAATATTTTTCACGAGCTTTTTGTCTAGCGACATCTTCGTTTGGATCTATAAAATAATCTTCACTATCAGGCTCAATAACAATGAACCAGTTGTAGTGATCTTTGATTAACTCTGGTTGAACTCGTTCAAATACTACTCGACAACGCTGATAAAATAATTCGTCTTCAGCTTTCCGTCGGGCTTTTTCTTCTGGTGATAGCTGGTGTTCTGGAAATACTCTTCCTCTACGTGGTGTGTGATTAGAAGATAGTTGTGTCATCTTATTTACTATCTGCTAAATAGAAGCAGTTTACTTTGGATATATTGATTGTATCTGAAGCGATGTCTACGACGGGCTACGCCTACGCCTGAAATTCTAAACGCCAAAAATAAAAGCGATCGCTCTTTAGTTTAAGGGAGCGATCGCTAATTTTTAGATTAAATAATCTAGCTTAAGCAGCAACAGGTTCTAACAATTCGATGTTAGAGAAGACAAATTCCTGAATAGATACTTGTCCTTCTGTCTCGGTGCGAATTTCTCGACGATTCAGGATGAAATAGTCACCAACTTTTTCGTACTCATCAATAAATTCGCTTTTACCACCTTTTTGTTCCCCGGTTTTGGGGTCATGGTATACAGAGTCATAAGTGTGGGACAAGTAACCTTCTCCAGTGTCGTGACTGCTGAAAGTGTCAATTGTCACGTAAGTACCATGAATTAGACGGTGAACATGGCATACTTCATTATTGCGGACTTTGTATTTATCGCCCTCAGCCTTACCACCCATTAAAAGCTCAACCGCACCAGTTTCGTCAGTTTTACCATAGTTAAACGTATTAGCGCTGTGAGTGTCTTCAAAGCTGCGGCGGACGCGGTGAATTGCAATCTCCCATGTTTGACCATGAATTGCTTGCTTTGCTGACTCATCATCTACATCCAGAACTTCTGCTTTCAGGTTAGCGTTGACAATAACTTTGCCTGTAAACACTTGATCATCTTGCTTAAAAGTAATATTTGCGGTATAACCGGGAAAATTTTTGTCCCAAGTATAGCGGTTCTCATAAGCAGCCCGGAAAAGTTCCTGAGCAGAGAGTTGTGTAACTGTCATGTGCTTCTCCTAGTCGCTACTGTAATTAGCGTTTTAGTTTTCTTGGTATTAGCATAGAAGTAATTGTTGAGGCTTGGATAGTCCCCAACTGGGTACACTTATGGCTAATTCTCTTCACGCCGTGTTTCATGCGATCGCTAATGTCCGAAATGAGCAAGAATTAAGACTAGCTCTCGTGGATAAAATTGGCGAGCATTTTGGCGTCCAAAATTGGGGTATCTATCTCCTAAATGAGCAGCCAACGGCTGACATTGATATTCACGGCATTCCCGCAGTCTGTTTAGAGAGCAATCCAGTCGGGCGCTACGTAGTTGAGCGTCATGCTCCCGCTCATGAGCAGTTATTGTTATCACCAGCAGACTGGAAGCATTTTTGTTCGCGTTCTGACCACGAACACGTAATGACTGGGCCGATTGTTTGCGATGGTCGTCTTGTCGGAACCTTTAATTTAGCCCGCGACAGGGGAAATCCTGCTTTTAATGGCAACGATTTAGCTGATCTGAGTGCCTTATGCATTCATTTGTCAGCAAAGATGGCAACCCTACGGGCAAAACCCCAAATATCCACTTCCCTGTTAGTAAATCCTCTAACAGCGCGGGAGTTAGAAATTGCCGAATTAGTGGCGCAGGGTTTAACGAACACGGAAATTGGAGAAAAACTTTGGATTACACAAAATTCTGTCAAACAAGCCCTGAAGAGGATGTTTCGGAAATTGAAAGTTTCAGCGCGCGCGGAAATGGTGGCCAAGCTGCAAGATATGCAAGTTTCATAGAGGAATTGGCGTTGGCAAAAATTTCTTTAACAAGCGTGGAACCGCGACTACCAAGGTGGATTAATAACAGTTTGTAGAACTCTAGGCGGTCGAGTGCTGCTTTGCTTTCCAGATCGTCCCAGCGGTAACCCTCAGGAAGCAAGTTTTCGGTGCGGGTTTCCTTCGCCATCTTCAAAAACAGCAGGTACGTCAGTTCAATGACGTAAATGAGATGGGGGAGAGCCAAAATATAGGGTGCGATCGCCATTCTCAGGAACGGGACTTTCCAAAAATCATATTCTATTACAGCGATCGCTCTATATAAAGTTTATTGTTTTTATACACACCTACAACTGATACGAAGCCGTCAAAGCCACCGCTAAAGCATCCGCAGCATCATCCGGCTTAGGAATCTCTGCCAAATCCAACTCCCGTGCCACCGCATCTTGCACTTCCGACTTATCCGCATTGCCATAACCTGTTAAAGCTTGTTTAATTTGAGCAGGTGTAAACTCTACATAAGGAAGACGACGCTGCCCCAACACCAAAATAAGTACACCCCGCGCCTGGGCAACGACGATAGTACTTGACATACGATAGAAGAATAGTTTTTCGATCGCCACTAAATCTGGTTGAAATTCCTCCATTAGGGTGTGTAAATCATCAAACAAGGTACATAGGCGCTGTGCCATTTCTACATCTGCCGACGTTTTAATTACGCCAAAATCCAGCATACTGACTGAAGTCTCTTGCACCTTGTTGGGAACTTGTGTGCAGTTAATTACCCCAAATCCTAAAATTGCCAGTCCTGGATCTAATCCTAAAATTCGTTTTTCCATTAAATTCACTTTTACTAAGCCAGGGTATTGTTTTACTGCGAATACTGGCAATCTCGACAACTTGCTCTTAGATTAATGGGATTGACAAATATAATAGTTCCACCCCTGGTATTTAAACCAGGTGTCTACATTTCTGTTAATTATTGTTTGTAGCACTGCTCCGAATCATGTATGTCAATTGGTTTTCTCAGACAAGCCCTCAACGCCCTGCAAAAGCAGTCGCGCTCTCGTACTTCCTATCGAGTTAACCAGTGGTTCAAATGGTTATCCCCTGGAATATCGGTAAAACGTTGGTTGTTGATCAGTGTTGGCGGTGTACTGCTGGCAACTTTGGGGTTAGCTATCTGGATTAAACTGACCCCGATTTTTTGGCTGATTGAGTTGGTTAGGGGTTTCCTGGGAGTAATCACCAATATCTTACCCAACTATATCAGTGGACCTTTAGTACTGCTTGGTGGCTTGCTGTTAGTGCTTTTGGGACAAACTCGCACCGTAAGCTCAATTACTAAGGTACTAAGAGCAGAAGGCGGCGAGGAACTCATTGATGTCTTACTAGCCCATCGTCGATTGTACCGAGGTCCGAAAATAGTGGTGATTGGTGGTGGTACAGGACTTTCTACGTTGTTGAGGGGACTGAAAACCTACAGCGCGAATATTACCGCTATTGTCACCGTAGCCGATGATGGTGGATCTTCTGGGCGGTTGCGCCAGGAATTTGGAGTACTACCACCAGGGGATATTCGCAATTGTTTAGCAGCGCTAGCAGATGAAGAAAAGTTATTAACAGAATTGTTTCAATACCGTTTTCGGGCTGGAGATGGATTGACAGGTCATAGTTTTGGCAATTTGTTTTTAACCGCAATGAGTGATATTACTGGAGACTTAGAACAAGCAGTTGCAGCCAGTTCCAAAGTGCTAGCAGTGCGGGGACAAGTACTACCAGCAACTCTCAGCGATGTTCGCCTTTGGGCAGAATTAGCCGATGGTCGCCGCATTCATGGGGAGTCTAGTATTCCGAAAGCTGGTGGTAAAATTGTCAAAATTGGCTGCATTCCAGCTAATCCCCCGGCGGTGCCAGCAGCTATTAAGGCACTTAAAGAAGCTGATTACATTATTATTGGCCCAGGTAGCCTTTATACTAGTCTAATTCCTAATTTATTAGTACCAGAAATTACCGATGCGATCGCTCAGTCAGATGCCCCCCGGATCTATATCTGCAATATAATGACTCAACCAGGAGAAACTGAAGGATATACTGTTGCCGATCACATCAGAGCAATTGATGCTGCTTGTGGGCAAAGACGGCTATTTGATGCTGTGCTAATACACAAAAAATCCCCCTCGGAGCAATCACTCATCCGCTACGCCCAACAAAATTCCCATCCCGTTTTCTTAGATAGAGAAGCCGTAACTCAGCTAGGAAGACGGATTGTTCCAGCTAATGTTTTATATGAAGATGAAACAGGTTTTGTACGTCACAATCCGCAGAAACTAGCACGAGTGTTATTGCGGTGGTACGGTCGAGCTCATCATGGCAGATAAATGTCATTTGTCATTTGTTTAAACTAATGAGTAATGACTAATTATGAAAATTTTTCTTGGAGATACAGAGGCGACGCTACGCTTAGGTATTACTCTCGGTGAATCCCTGAGCCCTAGTAGTGTAATTTTATTAGAAGGTGATTTAGGCGCTGGTAAAACTACCTTAGTTCAAGGCATTGGCAAAGGTTTGGGAATTACTGAACCCATTGTCAGTCCCACTTTTACTTTGATTAATGAGTACACAGAAGGACGCTTCCCTCTTTACCACTTAGATTTATATCGCTTAGAACCACAAGAAGTTGCAGCCCTGAATTTAGAAAGTTACTGGGAAGGTGTTGAAGTCATACCAGGAATTGTGGCCGTTGAATGGGCAAAACGAATGCCCTACAAGCCAGATAGTTATCTAAGCGTGAGTTTGACTTATGAGGAAGATGGTACTCGTCAAGCCGAAATTATACCATTCAATTGTGCCATTGCCGCTATTTAAGCTGATCTCCAAACTGAAGTAAAAGGGATTTAACTTCTTTGATCACAACACTAGAAAATTTCTGCAAATAGTCGAGGAAGGACTCTACACTCGTTCTATCTGCCACTACCACGCTCACCATTGTAAATTAGTAACATTGTTATCTCAACCAAAAATAAACGAAAGAATTATTCAACAGCAGATATGGTGGAATACGATTCAGTTAAAGCTAAGAACAGAGACACAAGTAGGTTGAGTTGCAAAATGATTCTTAACTGAATGGTATTGATTGATTTATATTCAGGATTGGCACTTACTAGCTTTTAACTTTCCTTACACTTAAATAAGTGGGCAAGAAGAAATCAAACTATGTTACACAAAGTAAAATTAATTAAATTTGCTCATAGTAAGGGTTGAAGTCCTTACCACAAACTTTTAATTATTCACGCCTACTTACTTAGTATTCCCAAGTTAGGTTTAAAATCTATACATAAAAAGAAATTAATTTATACTTTTTTAAATTAGTTTAAAAATTTTAACTAGCAAAAAATTATTATATTGACATCTGTAATTAGCTCTAATATCAATAAAAATTTAAATAACTATTTTCGTATTTATAGAGAAAATATTGTATAAATGCGAAACGTTGGTTTTACAAGTATCTTGAACACTGAGGTGTCAGGCATACTTGACAAATTAGCTCTTAGTCTTCTCGCTAAAATTAGGTTTTTATTGAGAATGAACAACGTTTGTTATGATGATTAGGCGATCGCAGCGATTACAAAAAATAAGTATCCATTTATAACTAATTCTCAAGCTGTTGTTCCTAACAGACAAAGGTTTGTAATGTCTGCGTCTGTCTTCGTAACGAGTGGACAAGCTTTTATAACCACCGGAACTTGTATATTATTTGATTGCATCAGTTGCATCAAGGCTGCGATCGCATTTTCATTGCCTGGGTCGATTTCCCCTAAGCTGCCACCTAGCGTCCATGTAGCATCAGCAATGTTTTCGCCGATTGTAGTTGCGATGTCTACGACGGGCTACGCTGACGCAGTAGAAACAGCGGTTCATTTACCTGAAAATAGCTGTAACCCCATTATGGAGAGTGCGATCGCTAAATTTATACTACTTCTCTATATGCAGACTAACGGAGCGTCGGCGGTATAGCCACGACTTCTAGCGGTCAAGGCGATCGCGATCCTAGAAGTGTCAAAATATATATGTAAACTTTATTCACAACATCATTTATGCCAAAAGCAATTTGGAATGGAACTGTTTTAGCCGAGAGTGATAATACTGTGGTTGTGGAAGGCAACCATTATTTTCCTGCTAACAGCATTAACAATCAGTATTTCCAAGAAAGTACCACCCAAAGTAGTTGTCCTTGGAAAGGTCTTGCTAGCTACTACAGCATCGAAGTGGATGGACAAGTCAATAAAGACGCTGCTTGGTACTATCCTAGCGCCAAGGAAAAGGCTAAGAATATTGAGGGCTATGTTGCCTTCTGGAAGGGTGTAAAAGTTGAGGCTTAATAAAGTTCAGATAATTGGTATTATGTCCGACTAATTGCCCATAAAATAATTAGCCCGCTCAGAACTTTGGGGCGGGCTTCGTATTTAAACTATTTGCGAATTTATTCTAGGACGTAATTATACCTTTGCCTTGCGAAATGCTGCTTGCTTTCTCTTCGCCAGCCAAGCCAGACTACCAGCAAGTATACTACCAGCGATCGCGCTAGGTTCAGATACTCTTGTTGTCAGTATAATATTACCACTTGTAATAGTTATGTTGCCTCCTGATCCTGAATTATTGCTACCACTGTTTATTTGCCCAGAATTGCCGCCGATGGTTATGTTACTTGGAACCGTTACGTCAGTATCATCAATGACCACTTGACTAGCATTTATCTCCAAACTATTGTTGCTGGTGATAGTGCTATTAATAAACGTTAGATTACCAGTACTGTTATCTATCTTCACATTGTCGCCGCTAATGCTGCTATCGGTAAAGGTTACGTTACTAGAATCGTAACCATTGATATTACCAGCGATAGTTAGCCCGGAAAATGTCACATTTGCGGCGCTAATGTCAAACACAGAGAATTGATTATTGCCACTGATAGTAAGGAAATTAGCACCTGGGCCATTAATAGTAAGATTACAGCACTTCCGGCAGCTATGAGGTACATCCTCATAGCTGAAAGTGATGATAGGAGAGAGGCAGGGATAAAAACTGTATTGCATAATAGCCGGAAGTGCTGTATTAGCGATCGCAAGTGCCCCACTCGTTAGGGTAATTGTACTAGGATTACTTCCCAAGAAGAACTCTACCACATCATTGCTATTTGCAATGCTGATAGTATCTCGCAATGAGCCAACCCCACTGTCATTGAGATTGTTAACCGCCAAAGTAGCAGCTTGTGCTGATTCCAGTTGCATTATTACCCAGCCGAAGGTAACAACAGTAGTAATAGCCTTAACGAATTTTCTATTGATTTTTGCCATTTCTGAATTCTAGAGCTTTTGTATACGAAGCGATGTCTACGACGGGCTATGCCTACGCAAGATTTTTTTCTAACAACAAATACAATAACTAAGTTTTTGTAATAGTATAGCTTGTATTTCTTGACTGATAAAGCTTCTAGAGATTGCCCTCCCGGAGAGTGACAGAAGAGGGGTAAGAACGGGACAATACCAAATTCCGAATTTAATTAGACGCTGCCTTTTATGCTACGGTGCAAATTATTTCCTCCAAGGTTTGGAGTAATTCTTGTTCATTGTAAGGTTTAGAAAAGTAAGCTCTAGCACCCAATTGCATCGCCAGTTGTCGATGTTTATTGCTGCTACGAGAAGTCAGCATGGCAACTGGGATATTTTTTGTATCAACGTCTGAATTTACCTTACCTAAAAAGCCATAACCGTCAAGGCGAGGCATTTCAATATCGCAAATCACTGCTTCAACTCTCAATCCACCGTGGAGTTTTTCTAAAGCATCTTGACCGTCTTTAGCTTGTTCTACTTGATACCCTCCTTTTTCCAGAGTCAGAGTTAAAAAGCGGCGAACATTAATCGAGTCATCGACGATTAAAATTGTACCTTTCTGCTTGGCGGACGCTGCTGATATTTTGTCTTCATCAAATATGAGGAACGGTGTTTTTAACCTTGCCGATGGTAATTGAGTGCTTCTGAAAGTCCGTCGATTAGTAGCAATCCAATACAGTAATTCGTTAGTATTAACTAATGGCACTACTCGACCATCACCGAGAATCGTACAGTTACTAAAGCCTTCAGGTAAAGGTATATTTCCTTCAACTTGCCGGATAGCAACTTCCTGTTCACCCCAGCAACGGTCTATTTGGATTGCTACTGGCTGATTATTACCTTTGACTACTAAGACGCTGTTAGCATTAATGGCTGCCGGAGTCTCTAATTCTGGACTATCGTAACGCAGGCAATTAAACTCTAAATAGCGAGTCAAGCGAATTAATGGCAGCATGGTTCCTTGCCAATTTAGGACTTCGCTACCTGCCATTTGGAAAACTCGCTCGTTTTCGAGTAAGGATATTTCTGCAATGACATCTGTGGGAAATGCCAATAGCATTTTGTTGATTTCTACCAGCAGAACTCGGGCAACGGAAAGTGTAAACGGTACTGATAGCGTGAAGGTAGTACCAACTCCCGGTTCCGTATCAACTTTGACATCTCCTCGAATTAGTTTGAGGTTGTTGCGAACCACATCCATACCGACACCTCGACCAGATAATGCTGTCACTTGCTCGGAGGTGGTAAAACCTGCTTCAAAAATTAGTGATAACAGTTCTTCATCAGTAGCATTAGCGAGTAGAGAAGCATCCAATCCCATAGTTAGGGCGCGGGTGCGAATTTTCTCCAGAGAAATGCCCCAACCATCATCACGGATAGTAATCAGGGTGCGATTACTGTGGTGGATAGCTTTAATTTCAATCAATCCTTGTTCTGGTTTACCTAGAAGGCGGCGGGTGGCAGAGTCTTCGATACCATGATCAAAGGCATTCCGTAACAAGTGCATTAAAGGATCGTTTAAAGCTTCTAAAATGCTGCGTTCAATTAAAGTATTGCCACCTTCAATTTTTAACTGCACATTTTTGCCATATTCTACATTTAAATCGCGCAAAGCTCTCGGAAAACGTTCGACTAAATCGGACAATGGGCGCATCCGAATGTGATTTAGCTTTGTCTGTAACTGTTTCGATGTTTTGTTTAGTTTACGAGCAATTTGGTCTGTATCATCTACACTTAGTTGCACATCAGTTGTGACTTCCTGCACCTGAACAATGGTTTCCATAACTTCCTGCGATCGCAGATTTAATTCGTTATAGCGATCCATTTCCAAAGCATCAAATTCCCTATTTGTACTTGGTGTTTGGTGGCCATTTTCCGTTTGGGAACGCAGCCCAGCAGACATAGCAGCTTGAGTAGAAATTTTGCCGTAGGCTGTATGTAAATCCTGGTTTTCTCGGTCGAGAACTTTTACTCTCTGGCTGAGGTTACGGACAAGTTTGCGTAATCTTTCTAGTTGCGAGTTTAACCCATTGCGCTGAACAATCAGTTCCCCAAATAAATCGTTAATTTGCTCTAATTGTTTGCTAGGAACTCGGACACTATTTTCATGAATTTCCCGCTCTTTGCCAGATGGCTCTCCTTTCCCTTCGCCAAATCTGGCATCTGTAGGATTATTTTCTCTAGCGAATATTGGATTTTCCTCAGTGACATTGACAGCATTTACATCATCTGTAAACTCTGCATCCACAAATGTAAAATTAGCCGCAATACCTGCGGTGGGCTGCGCCAACGCTTGATCATTAGTCCAATTTTCTCTAGTGTTTTTTGGTTGCCAAACAGATGTTAACTCTACCTCTGTATCAATAATATCTGTAGTGACAAATTGTGGTATTACTTCTGCTGGTAATAGTGGCTGGGCTTGAGTATAACTACCCAGGTCAATTTCTGTAGGCAAGTTATCTAGTTGATTTGTCAGTATTAAAGCTTGCGATCGCCGCCATGCAAGCAATGCTAACTGAGCAATTTCGGGAATGCGCGAGCTACTAACAATTTCCAATTGCTGCGTTACTGATTCACAAAGCTTAGTAAAAGCTCCCAACTGAAGCATTTCCCCTAAACCGCCCAATTCAGTTGCCATGATCACAACCTCTTCATGCAAATTAGGCTGTTCGCTATCTGCCAATATAGACTCTAGACGCTGCAAACACTCTTCTACTTCTGTTCCAAATAGCAAGGGAATAACGTCTTGTCCATCTTCTGGGGATAGCATACTTGAGGCATCTTCAGGGTTGGGGTCGCCCAAGCGATCGTGCAGCTCATCAAAAATTGGATAACAAAAGGTTGCTAACCAGTCATCTTCGACAACATTTCCCTCTGCAAGCAATTCGACAATCTGACGCAGCCAGTCAACTCCAGATAGCAATAAACTTTGCAACTGAGTATCAATTTCTAGAGAATTTTTTTTAGTTTTTAAAACTTTAAAGGAATCTTCCAGACGGTGAGCTAAATCACTTAGCGATCTAAATCCCATCATCCCCGCGCCACCTTTAATAGAATGGGTAGCTCGGAGTGCAGCATTAATTTTATCCAAATCGATGCGGTTAGTAGTATCAATTTCCAGCAACACACCTTCTAAGGTATTTAAATAATCAGTTGCTTCTTCCAAAAACTGCATCTGGATTTCTAATTCTTTGTTTTGTAACATGGTTTTTTCCTTAGTCATTGGTCATTGGTCATTAGTCATTAGTCATTAGTCATTGGTCATTGGTCATTAGTAAATTGGACTTTGGACAAATGACAACGGACAAATAACAAAAGTCATTAGTCATTTGTCACTAACAAAGGACAAATGACAAATAACAAATGACACACTTAACTAACTTTGAAAGTCTCAACAGTCTCTTGCAACTGCTGGGAAATCTCCACAGTTTGTTGCAGCGATTCGGAAACTTGACGAGAAGAATCGCTAGTGCGTTGTGATACAGCAGCGATATCTTTCATCAATTGGCTAACACTCTGCGATGTTTCTACCTGAGATGCAGTTGCAGTGGAAATTGACTGCACTAAGGAGTCAATTTGACGCGATACATCCAAAATTTGACTCAGACTTTCTTTAGCTTCCTCCACAATGCGGGTACCTTCCACCACTTGAGTTGTGCCTATTTCCATCGCCTGCACGACTTCGCTAGTTTCTCGTTGGATATTTTCAACAATTTGTTCAATCTCTTGAGTTGCTGCGGCACTGCGGACTGCTAATTCGCCAACTTCTTCAGCAACTACGGCAAAACCTTGACCTTCTTCACCCGCACGCGCTGCTTCAATACCGGCGTTGATAGCTAGTAAGTTAGTTTGAATAGCGATTTGGTTAATCAAGGACACCACGCGAGAAATTTGTTGAGAAGATTCTCCCAAACGTTTCACTTTTTTGGCAGTTTCACCAACGGTTTCCCGCAAAGACAGGATATTTTGGACTGTTAAATCCATCGCGTGTCCACTCTTGGTAGCGGTGTGGGTAGCATGGTTGGCAATGAAGGCAGCTTTTTCAGCACTTTCGGCTACTGACTTCATGGATTCGGTCATTTTGTCAACCGCATCGAGGGTGTGGTTGATTTCGGCAGCTTGGATGAGTGCTTCCTCTGCTAAGTCGCGGATGGCTCCTTCGTTAGAGCCGATGGCAGTATTCACTTGCGTAGCAGCTTGTTTAACTTGGGTAACAATATCCCGGAGGCTTTCGACAATGGAGTTGAAAAAGTCGGCAACAGTGCCTATTTCCCCAGAGGTCACGTCTGCACGTACTGTCAAGTCGCCTCTGGCTGCACCTTCTACGTCACTGAGCAATTCTAAAAGTTGCTGCTGGAGTGTTTCTTTTTGATGGCGTTCTTCGTATGACCCGATTACGGCAACATTTCTGGCTTGTTCTATCTCTTCTAATAATTTGGCTTGTTCTAAGGCATAACCGATTTGAGTTGCTATCTGTTGAAACAAGTCAATTTCCGGCTGTTGCCACACACGAGGAGTTTCGCAATGATGAGCAATTAATAAGCCTAAAAGTTGCTCTTGGGCAAAAAGTGGTACGATCAAATAAGCTTTTACAGCAAATTTTTCTAACAGTTGGATATAACTGTGGGCATTTTTCAGGCTTTGGTCTTGAGAAATATTGGCGATGCCTTCGGCAATGACTCCGCCGATGGCTTGCATTTGTCCATCGTGATAAGTTTCTATGTAACGTTCTCGAAAATAGCGATCGTCAATTTGCACTCCGAGCATTTTCGGCCAATCGTCAGTTACCGATTCAGCAACAACAATGCCATCCCAAGTATCTTTATTCAGACTATAAATGATTATCCGGTCTGTTTTTAGCGATCGCTGAACTTCTTTGACTGCTGCGTGATAAATATCTTCGGTTTTGAGAATTCTCCGAATCCGTAGGGTAATATCTGCTAGTAATTTTGCCCCTTCAACGTCGAGTTCTTGTTCCTTAACTAAGACCTGCAATTGTTCGGCCATCTGGTTGATATTTGCACTCAATAACCCTAATTCGTCTTCTCTGGCAATTTCCAGACGGGTATTAAATTTACCTTGACCAAGCTTTGCTAATGCCGCACTTGCATTGAGAATTGGCTGTGTTGTCAGTTTAGCTAACTGAAAGGCGATCGCGCCAACAATAAGTGCTGTCAGTGCTGTGCCGATAACTATAATCCACAACAATTGTCTTTGCGGCTCAAATACAATTGCTGTGTCTGTAGATAAAAGTACCTGCCAGTTTAAATCAGGTAATCCGTCTAATTTACTAAATGGTACGTAGCTGACTAATTCTTGTTGTTTGTAAGTTTTGGGAACTTCTATAAAACTATCTACCTTTTTAGCTGCCAGTAGTTTAGCTAAACTAGAATACTTTTCCTTCGCCTCTTTCCCCAATAATTTGTGTTGTGAACTCAATAAAACTGTTCCTGAAGCATCGAGCAAATGGTATTGTTGTCCATTGTCTACATAGTTTTTGATTACTTTCTCTAAAGATTTTACGGGCATACGTGTTCGTACCACGCCAATGGTTTGACCCGTAAATGTACTTTTAATAGGTGCAGCTATATAAATACTCATTACACCAGTATTTTTTGCTGCTTCTGGTTTGCTGATTATCGGAGTATCTTTTTGCAAAGTTTCTTGAAAATAGTTACGATCTTTTTGATTTTCCAGGGGTTCGCCTGTGGATTGAACAATCAAGTTACCTTGACGATCAAAAACAGCAACACTGTCATAAGCTTTGTAAGCTTGGACAAAGCGATTTAGAACGGCTTGCTTTTCTTGAGTAGTGATACTGACACTAGCTTGGGAATTTGTCAAAAATGGCAAACTTGATATTACCTGAATATCACCGTAGCGTCCCAACATAAAGCGGTTAACTTTATCATTTAAGCCACGGGCTTCGGCTTGTTGAGATAGAGTAACTTGTTTAGTAATTGATTTGTTGACAAAACCAAAAGCGATCGCGCCTATGCCTAATACTGGTATTGTACCGATTGCGATCGCTAAAATTGTTACTTTTTTAATCAATCCCAGCCTTGTAAAATAGGCAACAGCCTGATTGAAATAAGAATGATTAGCAGTTTCAGTATTAGGCTTACTTGGTAGCCTGACTGCTGTGCCAATAACTTTTTGGGATGAAATCAGTGATGCTCGATTTTGAGCGCTATTATTCTTGTTTGTGTCAGTTTTATTAAACATAAAATAGTTCTCCTAAGTATGTGAATAAGAAGACTAAAAATCTTTTTTAGTAGTACACTCTACTCACTGCGGAGAATAGCAGATTGCACAATCGCCTGTGCATCTAATACCAGCAATATTTCTTCTTGTTGCACAACACACCCACATAAATAAGGAACCAAACTGGATGCTACTTGTCCTATAGGCGAATGAATAGCATCAGCGACGAACTTGGTTGTACCTTTTATTTCTTGCACAACTAAGCCTAACACCAATGATTCCACTCGGATAGCGATCGCATTGTACTGTCGCAGTCGATAATCTAAAGATTCTAAATTGAGCATTCTTGGCAAATCAACCACCCAAATTATCCGACTCCGCCAATTCATTAATCCTAATATGCAGGGGGGCATATTCGGCATCGAGGTGATAGATTCAACAGGCACAATAATTGCTTCTTGTGTATGCCTCATTGATAAAACAGCAGTAGTTTGTTGATTTAGCTGAAACTTTAGATAACCATCTGTTAAGTTATTTTTGGTTGGTTTTGGAGAGAGAGTAATGTTTGTAGGAGTCATTGATTTAAATTACCATTGATTTAATAGTACGTAGGAGATGTTCGCGGGTGTAAGGTTTAGTTATATAAGCATCTGCACCTTGTCTCATCGCCCACAAACGATCGATTTCTTGATTTTTTGAACTACAAATTACAATCGGCACTTTTGCAGTAATCGGATTTCTTCTCAGAGAACGACACAATTCAAATCCACTCATCTCAGGCATTACTACATCAGTAACGATCACATCTGGTTTTTCTAACACAGCTTTTTCTAAACCCTCTTTTGCACCACTTGCTTTAATTACGTTGTAACCACTCTCTTTAAGATAATGGCTCATTAATTCCAATTCACTCGGAGAATCTTCTACAATTAGAATTGTGCCAAGCAAAGTCAGGCTCACTATTAAATCTCCTAAAAAAATAAATTTTGTTATAAGAATTCAGGAGTCAGGAATCAGAATGGGCTAAACGCCCCGCTACCGCTAACAGAATGGAATTAGCATAGCTTGTTAGTAGCTTACTAACTTCCTCAATTTGAAGTATTAATCCCGAAGTATCTCCATATTCTAAGTCATTTGAAAGAATTAGATAATAACGACATTCTTCCAAAGAGCCTTGTGCAATGTTTAAAAAACGTCCTTTATCTGCTAACCCTTTTTTCTTAAACCCTTCCGCTATATTTGCTGGTATAGAAATTGCTGCTTGTCTAAATTGAGAGGTAAGACCATATATTTCTGACTTAGGAAAGTGAGCAGTAAATGGGTATACTAATAAAATAAATCGATGTGCTTTCTGCCAAACTATCAAGTCTTGAAATGTCTTCGCTGGCTGTCTCATTTATTTTGACTCCTAAATTCTGACTTCTAAATTCTGACTCCTGAATTCTGACTTCTGACTTCTAAATCAATCAAGATGTTTAAAAACCATTTTTAGCAATTCTGATTGGGTAAAAGGCTTGGTCAAATATCCTGATGATCTGACTAGCTTGGCCTTTGCCCTATCAATAAATCCTGTTCTACCAGTCACCATAATAATAGGTGTATTTTTAAAAGCGGAATGTTTTCTTAATAAGGAACATAACTCATAACCATCTAAACTTGGCATTTCAACATCTAGCAAAATTAGATCGGGCTTACTCCGAAGAATTTGCATTAAAGCTTTTACCGGATCACTGATCATCACAACTGAAAATGTGTTTTCATCCAAAAAGTGCTTAATAGAATTCAAAACTGTTTGACTATCATCAATGCAGACAATTGTATAGAGTTTTTTACCAACAGGTGGCTGAGTATTTTTATTATTCTCAGGAACATCAAAATTGATTTCTCTGGGCAATTTTTGCCCAAGTTTGATTTGCAGTTGTGGCTGAACTTGAGACGGTTGTGTTGGAGACAAAACTTGAGAACCACCACCAGCCGGAACTGATGACTGAATATTTTGCCGATTTCGTAACTGCTTTTGACAGTGTTCAACAAGTAACCGTAAATCCAGGCTACAGAATTTTGGTAGTTTATCCAAGGAGTTTTCTGGACTAAATTCATAGCTACCTTCTTTTAAACATAGAAATGATTCCAGCACTTCTTTTGCTAATCCGTCTATCAGGCTGGCTGCTTGCACAGACGTAATATAGTCCTGATTTACTAACCAACAAATAGCTTGGTAATCTGCATTTGGTATTGATTGATGTTCATTCTTCGTCTCAAACATCAGCCGCATCTGCACACGAGTAGCGCTGTTGAGAGTAAGGATTTGCTGACTCAAGCGCCGCAAGTGACTGTCAAGCCGCTCAAACAGTTTATCTGAATAGGAGGCGTAAGTAAGTTTACCGTCCTCTAGATAGATTGACCAAGAAACTATCCCAGTAAATATACTTAAGCAGCCTGTAGCACGGCGAGTAGTTAATTGTGCCAACAGAGATAGGGGATGTAGTTTCTGGAATAACTTGTAGCTACCTATAGGAGTTATGCTCATTTTGCTTTTACTTCAGCTAAATTCCATACGTGTAAGCTAAATTTATGCAGAGTTATTCCACAATTGAAATCAAGTTAAAGACATCAAATTTACGTGTTTCAAAATACATAAATTTATGACTCTGGTTCGTGGTTGCACTCAACGACAGCAGCGTTATTTTCAAACGATCAAATTTCGGTAACAGGAAGTAAATTAATCATGATTTACTTCCTGTTACTGATACTTACAGAGGTCTTTCGGAAATAAAACATAAAAATGTCAAGAGTAGATGAAGCCACTTTCCATCGAGTAGCCCCAATCTGACCACAGTAATAATACTGATTTTATGGACGGTAATATATATGAACTTCTGTATTTATACTTAAGCAAAATCTCGTCTTTAGCCAACTAAGTACTATATTAATCACTTTTTATTAAATACCCCCATTGTGACTACAGGGATATTACTGATTTTTTTGACAAAAATAAAACAGAATTCCGAAGGGATTGTAAGCACACCAGAAAAAGGCGTGAAATTAACCAAGTCTTCAGGTAAATTTTTCTGGTTGTCCAAAATGCGCGATCGCATCGCATAGTAAGATTATTTTTACTGTTGATATGGCGTAAGTTAGGACAACTTGTTCTAACCCTACTTACTTTCCTTTTGTTCCCTTGCGTCTGAGTTGAATGCACAAACACGTCACTAAACCAAAAAAGGCGGTAGCTAGAAAACTCCACAGCGTCAAGCTCCGGTCAAGTGCGATCGCGTAGCGTGCCGTAAGCGATATAATACCTGAATATCGATATTATCTAGAAAATTTCTGTCTCTGCATGAAGACAAACGCCAAATATGGAAAAGTAATCGTGTTAATAGCATTTTCAAGAATTGAATGATCATGAAGATCCTCACGAAAAATGAACAAGTCTTGATTCTTCAAAGAGGAACGATTGCTCGCTACTTTCGAGAATTTCTGTTCAACTACTGATAGTGTAAACTTGCTATACAGAATTTGACTAAACTTATCTAAAGCCAGCCGATCGCACTCATTAAGAGGTATTCTTAGAGGAAAGTCTAGGTACAATAGTTAGATACTTTGGTGAAATAGTCGGTTATTTTGACGGGATAATTACGAGTGTTACTGTAAAAGGAATTAATAATAAATTCAAGTTAATTAAAAGACTTGGAGATGGCTTTCGTAACTTTAGCAATTTTTGAGAAGATCCAGGGGAATTCTGTTTTGTTAAAAAACACAAGCAATAATCTTCTTGCTTTAGCAAAATCTAGCTCTACTGAACTTTCGTGTTTACAGTTGAGCATTATAGCGTTTCCTAATCACATAAGGTACATCATAGCCCCCTCTTCGCTTGCGGGGAGGGGTTCTTATACCTCACTCAACCGAGAACCGCTATAATTAATTTATGGATTTAATGCATCAGCCAATAGGTTGATGTATTTTTTGCCAAACAAAAGTGCGGATGAAAGGACTTGAACCTTCACTCCTTTCGGAACTAGAACCTAAATCTAGCGCGTCTGCCAATTTCGCCACATCCGCATCAGTTTACTATATTATCATAAGAAATTGGTTATGGCAAGGGGTAGAAATCAATTCAAAATTGAACAGAACTTATGCAACTTGCACAATGCGATCGCCATTATATAACTATGAATTATTTTAATCTCCGACTCAACATATACCGCAATGTAGATTTGCTCGTCAGACCCAACCTTTACATTAATAAGTAAGAGGACATTTAGGAGATTACTAATTCATGCCTGATGAGCATCGGTTGGAAGAAAAATTTCTATCCCAGGAAGCTGAAAAAAGAATATCCGAAAAGTTAGATGAAGTAGAACAAATAGAAATAGATGTACAAACCGATCTGTTGAAAATAGTTCAGGGACAGGCGGATGGAGTTTCAGTTGCTGGCGTTGGATTAGTAATCCAAGAAGATATTCGCGTACAGGAAATAAAACTGCAAACAGATAGTATTTCCATCAATCCTTTAAGCGCTCTTTTGGGTAAAATAGAATTCAATGAGCCAGTAAATGCCATTGCTCAGATCATACTTACAGAAGTAGATATTAATCATGCCTTGGCTTCAGATTTTGTTAGCAGCCAGATACAAAACTTTGATTTGGATGTAGATGGCGAAATTGTGAGTTTTGAACCGCAAGAAATTCAGGTATTTTTACCTGGTGATGGCAAAATGGAATGTCGGGGAAAGGTGCTGTTAAAAGAAATGGGAAATACTCGCACTTTAGCTTACACTGCGATCGCACGTCCACCGACTCATTCACAACCCGCTATGTTGGAAAGTTTTAACTGCACTGAGGGAGGCGGGATTTCAATAGAGTTAATTACAGCAGTAATGCAGAAAGCCAAAGAACTGATGAATATACCATATTTTAAATGGCAGGATATAGCGTTTTCTATCAAAGATATAAAAGTAGAAATCGGTAGTTTAATACTTATAGTTGAAACTGAAGTGAGTCAAATACCATCATCCTTAACAGTACTATCTCCTTAGCGGTATTGGCATCAGTTAAAGATAATTTTTGTAACTAGGGAGTGATGTAAATTTGTTAAAAGTTTTATAAGCTTTTTAAAGCTACTTATTTCTAAATAACAACTATGCAAGAGTATGATGTTGTGCTTATCGGTGCTGGACACAATGGGCTAGTTTGTGCAGCTTACTTGTTGAAGGCTGGTTATAGCGTCCTGTTACTGGAAAAGCATTCTGTTCCAGGTGGTGCAGCAACAACTGAAGAATGTTTACCCGAAGAAGCTCCTGGATTTAAATTTAACTTGTGTGCTATTGACCATGAATTTATTCACTTAGGGCCAGTCGTTGAAGAATTAGAACTAGAAAAATACGGCTTGCATTATCTGGAGTGCGATCCGGTTGTTTTCTGTCCTCATCCTGATGGCAAGTATTTCTTAGGACATAAGTCGGTAGAAAAGACTTGTGCAGAAATCGCCCGTTACAGTGAACGTGATGCCAAAAAATACGCCGAATTTGTAGACTATTGGCAGCGATCGCTAGGTGCAATGATTCCCATGTTTAATGCACCGCCAAAGTCAATTATAGACATTCTTGGTAACTACGACATCACCAAATTAAAAGATTTATTTTCAGTTATTGGTTCTCCAAACAAAACGCTGGACTTTATTCGCACGATGTTAACCAGCGCCGAAGATTTACTTAACGAGTGGTTTGATGAGGAATTTCTAAAAGCGCCACTAGCAAGACTATCATCAGAACTTGGTGCGCCACCATCACAAAAAACCCTTGCAATCGGTGCAATTATGATGGCAATGCGTCATAATCCGGGGATGGCACGACCTCGCGGCGGAACTGGCGCACTTGTGCAAGCTTTGGTGAATTTAGTCACAAGTAAAAATGGCGTTATTCTCACCGATCAGCACGTTGAAAAAGTTTTAATTGATGATGGCAAAGCTGTGGGTGTGCGGGTCGCTGGTGGTAAAGAATATCGCGCTAAATACGGGGTTATTTCTAATATTGATGCCAAGCGGTTATTTTTGCAAATGACTGATAAAAGTGATGTTGATGGAGCCGATCCAAACTTATGGGAAAGATTAGAACGTCGCATCGTTAACAACAACGAAACCATCCTCAAAATAGATTTGGCTTTAGATGAACCACTGCGTTTTCCATACCATGCTCACAAAGACGAATATCTCGTCGGTTCTATCTTGATTGCAGATTCCGTGGCTCATGTAGAACAGGCTCATAGTAAATGTACCTTGGGAGAGATTCCTGATGCTGACCCATCCATGTATGTGGTGATGCCTAGCTATTTAGACCCGACATTAGCACCTCCAGGTAAGCACACCGTATGGATTGAGTATTTTGCTCCTTATCAAATTGCCGGTGCAGAAGGCACTGGTTTAAAAGGTACCGGTTGGACAGATGAATTGAAAAACAAAGTTGCAGATAGGGTAATTGATAAGTTGGCAGATTATGCACCGAATGTCAAGAACGCAACTATCGCCCGTCGTGTAGAAAGTCCAGCAGAACTAGGAGAAAGATTAGGTGCGTACAAAGGGAATTATTATCATATTGACATGACCCTAGATCAGATGATATTTTTCCGTCCTTTGCCAGAAATAGCGAACTACAAAACGCCAATTGATAATCTATTTTTGACTGGTGCCGGAACTCATCCAGGTGGTTCGATTTCGGGAATGCCGGGACGCAATTGTGCGCGTGTGTTTTTGCAGGCAAAGCATCCCATTAGTCAAACTTTGAAGGATGCAAGAGATTCGATTAAGTCAACTGTCGAGTCAGTCTTTGGGATTAGTTAAGCGTTGCACAAATAGAGCCTATTATTATCTATTTTGTGTCTTTGTGCTTGAAAATATAATTTTTGGATCACAAAGACACGAAGTTATTAATGGTATTTGATATCATGTCCGCACCCAGGTTAAACCATGCATTGGCTTTACGCTTGCGATCGCTCTTGGGTCAGGTGATACAGCACTTACGGCAGCTATGAGGTACATCCCCAAATCTGAAAGCTTTGAAAGGAGAGGGCAAGGAGAAAAACTGTATTGCATAATAGCCGGAAGCGCTGTAAGTATATCATTGATCGGAATCAATAAGAGCGATCGCGTGGTTTTATAACTATCATTCAAATTGCTCTTTAGATAATAATGGCTCAAATGATTGGTAAGCCTCATAATTCCGAAAATGTCGAGTATATAAATCAACAACATCCTCAGATGAATCAAAGTCATCATCCAAAACTGAATTCACGTCTACTACTTGCTGTAAAGACCAAGTAATAGTTTCTTCATTCTCATTTGTATAGCTGACGCTTTCATTTTTACCATGATTCAAAGCCTTTGCTTTTGCTTTCTCTAAAGAAGTAGCTTTAATCAAAACAAAGCTTTCTTGGTACAAAGGTTGATAATCATGTTTATCTGAAGATGATTTATAGAGAATTATAGCAATCTAGAAGGATTCTGCTTTATTTGCACTTTCAGTTTTCATCTCATGTTATCTCCAGCTATTTTTTGAATATACTATCATTCAATATTTTTATAATTTCAGTAAGAATTGTTGGTAGGTAATAATTTCAGTACGTTCAAATTTTGCAATCTCTAATAAATCTTGATCACCTGTGAGTAAAAAATTAGCATCGCTATCTTTTGCTAGTGCTAACAGATAATTATCTTTTGCATCCCGACAAACATAAACTTCGGATATTATATTTATAAATAAACCAACAGTCCGCAAAATTTGGATTAATTCATTGACTTTGTTAGGCGGAAAATATTTTTGTAACTTAGGACGTTGAGTAACCAAGATAATTTCTTCTAATATCTCTTCAGAAACTACCACTTGAATTGTTTCTTCAAGTAAAAGGTTTTGTAGTTGTTTTAATTCCTTACCAATTAGAAAGCTAATCCAAAGATTAGTATCAATGATTATCTTGATTGTTTTGTTTTCTTGCATAAATGTGAGAACGGACTAATTCTACTTCCTCTGTAATTTCCTCTAGAGATAATTCCTCAGTTTGAAATACTTCTAGTAATTGCGTTAACTTTTTATTCAAGGTTTCTTTTTCTAGCTCTTTGCTAAGTAACAATTTTTCTGAATCAGAAAGTTGTTTAACTAGGGTAAGAATTTGCTCAAATGTCAAGGGGAGTTTATAGGTGTTTTGTAACATAGTGTCAAATATTATTCTCTCTTAAATTTATGTTCATTACTCACCTTATTTTAACGCCGAAACCAACTGCGAACCCAACGCCACAACCAACGCAACCACACCCAGAACCCACGGCGAGAAACTACAGGCGGTTTTGGTTGAGAAAGACGTTCAATTGCATTGTTGCAATATTGCACTTTAGCATCAATTCCTATTGTCTGAAATAGTTCACGGGCATTGCGATAAGCACCCAGCGCGTCTGATTCCCGATTGAGGTTTTCTAATGCTCCACCCAAATTAAGCCAGGCATTAGCTTGCCCATAGACATCGCATATCTTTATAGCTATTGTCAAGGACTCCTGGTGGAACTCTATCGCCAGATGATATTCTAGAGCAGAGTTGTAAGCAGCACCTAAATTGCCTAGAGCAATGCCTTCCCCATTGCGATCACCTACCTCCCTGGCGATTTGCAAATGCTGCTGATGAAACTCTATTGCCAGATGAAACTGTCCCAAGGCTTGGTAAGCATTACCTAAATTACCTAGCGCATTGCCCTCTCCATTATGAGCGCCTATCTCTTTGGCAATTTGCAAATGCTGCTGGTGAAACTCTATTGCGAAATCAAACTGTCCCAAAACTTGATAATCATTGCCTAAATTGCCCAGAGCAATACCCTCCCCATTGCGATCGCCTATCTCTTTGGCAATTTGCAAATGCTGCTGATGAAACTCTATTGCGAAATCAAACTCTCTCAGGTATCGGTAAGCAAGGCCTAAACCTGCGAAGCAATTGCCCTGTCCATTGCGATCGCCTATTTCTCTAGCTATATCCAAAGACTGCTGGAGAAAATCTATTGCTAAATGAAACTGCCCTAAGGATGTGTAAGCATTACCCAAATTGCTTAGAGTACTGCCCTGTCCATTGCGATCGCCTATCTCCCTGGCAATTTGTAAATGCTGCTGGTATAGTTCAACTGCTTTCTGAAACTGTCCTAAGGCGTGGTAAGCATTACCCAAATTCCCTATGGCAATACTTTCTCCATTGCGATCACCTATCTCTCTAGCGATTTGTAAATGCTGCTGGTGAAACTCTATCGCCGACTGAAACTGCCCCAAGGCGTGGTAAGCATTACCCAAATTGCCCAAGGCAGATCCTTCCCCATTACGATCACCTATCTCTCTAGTGATTTGTAAATGCTGTTGTTGAAACTTTATCGACTGCTGGTAGTTTCCTAGTGAACGGTAGGCAATACCTAAATAATTGAGAGCAGTTGAATACTTCCTGTTGTCTCTGTTAATATCTTTTTTCCAAGTTTCTATTAATTGTCTACATAAATCAACTTGCTCTGTATAGTAGCCCCGCAACTTCAAAAAAACATAGCAGGTTCTTAATATCTCGAATGCCGCATCATATTTTTTGATTAGACACCAATGATGGAAAAGTTCTAAATATTCCTTGATATCTTCTTTAGTCTGCCAGGGTTGTTGTTTAAGATTCAAAAGATAGTAATTGATAGCTCGTTGATGCACCTCAGTCTGATCACCAGACTTATACCGTGCATACTCCAACACAACTGGCTGAAACTGAAACCGCCGCTTACCATTGAGCTTTTCTGACAACAAAGAACGCTTAACAAGGTTTCTCAGTTCTCCCTCAATCTCTGTTTTTGAACTTCCCGGTAACATAGCCACTGCTGCGGCACTCTCAACCGCACCACGATAAACACTAATATTCAGCAACAACGCCTTTTGCAATTTACTCAATCGCTCAAAACTGGCATCCAACACCAACACCATTCCCACATTTTCCTGGCGATGCACACCTACCACTTGGGGATCTGTTAACAACTGCCGCAAATTCCCTAAGCCTAAATCTGCTAATCTGCTTAAATCGGGATCTTGTGAATATTCTTCCTTTAATAAGTCTGCTACCAATCTCAACAGTAGGGGATGCCCATCTACTAATTCCACAAACTGCGTTAAATCTCCCCGAATCCCTAATGTAGTTAACAGTGCTACCCCTTCATCTACTTGCAAACCTTTCAGGGGTAGCCACTCAAAGCCTTTTAATTCTGGTCTTTCCCTGGTGGTGACTAACACCTTACTATTACTGCCAAATTCCACCCAAGCCTGGAAAAAATCGCCGTAAAATAGACTTCCCCACTGTCTATCAGGTTGTAATAAACTCTCCAGGTTGTCAATAATCAGTAAAAATTGCCCAGAACGTAAACACCTAACTAGCGCCTCTACTAACTGCGCTTCTTGTTCTGGAACGGGAAAGCCAAACTCTGTGAGGACTTGGCGGGCTAAATCGCTAAAACCTGCCCCATTACTGACATCAGCCCAAAATCGCTTGGGGAAATCGGCAATTTCTTCATAAATTTTAGCAGCTAGCATCGATTTACCTGTGCCACCAATGCCTTCTATACCAATTAAAAAGGTATTTTCATCAGTTAACCATTGCTGTACTTGGGCGATTTCTGCTGTTCTTCCTTGCCAGTAAGCCAAACTTTTACCGGGATTCCCTGCTTTGAGAACCCCCGGCGATTCAGCCTTACTACCACTTTCTAGATGAATGAGAAATTGAACTTGTCCTGCGTTCAGATGAAAATTTTCTGCATCAACACTACCAATTTGAGTTAATTTACTCTCATCTTGAGCAGTTCCCTCCATCTTGATGACTTTTGGGTTACTGGGGTTTGGTTCTTCCGCCATAGTTACTCAGCACAAATACAAATTTTGCTGGGTGTTGTCGTTGTGAACTTGAAACTTGGTGTTCAGAACTCGAAGCTTGGTGTTCAAAACTCGAAACTTGGTGTTCAGAACTCGAAACTTGGTGTTCGGAACTCGAAGCTTGATGTTCAGAACTCGAAACTTGGTGCTCAGAACTCGAAACTTGATGTTCAGAACTATTGTTACTGGCAGATTGTACTACCAAATGAGCGCGATCGCACTCAAGATGGTTTGGTTAAGGCAAGAGACGCGATAAATCGCCGTCTCTACAAAGGGCTGCGTTTAAAAACTCACTTCATTAGCGTCAATCTTCCCGATTTGATTGACTTTACTCTGGTCGTAAGCATTAGCACTCAACTGAATATTGTCACCGGGTTTATCAACCGATGCTTGCAAAATCTGGGCTATTTCTTCTGCAAGTGCTGTATCCGCTTCTAAAATCTTCTTGAGTTGCACTCGCAAACTTGCTTGTAAATCTTCATCCTCTGGCTTTTGCGCCACATCCGTTGCTGCTTCTTTCGCTGCTTCCTTAGCTTCTACTTTCGGATGTAACTTAGCCCAAATAGCTTTGGCTTTATTCCAAACATCCTCACCTACTTTCTGTGATGCCCCTTCTACGGCTTTATTACCCATATTGAACAGAAATGGCAGACAGGGAGCGAGAACTTTAACGAGTAGAGCTATATCCATTGGTTTATGATGTCTATGTTTACTCAGTATAGTGAACTACTCAGACTTGCCTACCTCTGTTGTCCGAGCTTCCCAATTCATCGGGAATGGACTGTGACATACTCCGTAGTTTTTTTGGTCTGACATTCCCTCCAAGGGCAGGAGTCCTGGTTCCCAGCGAAAAGTCTGTGCGTCCCGGTTTCCGGGCGCAGAACTTTTCAAGACAAGACCCAAATTTTTCTCTTCTTCCAAAGGGAGACGCCAAGGGCGATGCGACATATACCTATTAGCTTGGTTTTCGCTTGCGGCATAATGGTGAAAAACGCGGTCTTGAGGGTTTCCCTCTCCTAAGGGAGACGCTACGCGAACAAAGAGCGATTTTGAACCCGGAGGGTCAAGAAATTATATATCTTACCAGAAAATTTTAGCCTTGCTTTCCAGCGATAGATAGCACGCAATTGCTTGAGATATGAAGCAAACAACGTCATTCTCTAGTAAAAAACTACTACGATCGCACCCTTGTTAATTAAAAAGGAAATTACCAAACCCTTGCGATGTCTACTTATACAGCAACATAAATAATTTTTTTGACTTAGATAATCTCTAAGTAATTGCTTTATGTATATTTAATATGATAATGTGACGTACGCATGAGTTGAAGAAGCTTTTATGCATTGCCAACAAAGTTATTTCTCAAAATAAAAGTAAATTAATGGCTAAAAACTAGTGTATTTTGATAATACTGAAAAAATAAACAACTTTTAACATCATCTTATAAGTTTTCTAGGTAAAGCATGGTTTTTCAGCGCTGCTTCATTGCATCTGGCTTGATAACTTTCTTCGCATTAGGCTGTAGTGGTGGGGCAAACTCATCAATAAAAAATACTACACAACTTGTCCAAGAAAGTAATGTAACTCAACTTTTCATAGAAGCGAAGGCTACGCAAAATGCAGAAGATTTCTTTGATCAAGGCAATAATTTATTAGATGGACAACGTTACGAATATGCAATAAAAGCATACGACAAAGCGATCGCCATTAAAGTTGAGACTCCTGAAGCTTGGATTAACCGTGGCATAGCCTTAACATCTTTGCAACGCTACAAAGATGCGATCGCATCTTACAATACAGCGATCGCTATCAATCCCGATAAAGATGAAGCTTGGTATAATCGTGGCATCGCCTTAACATCGTTGCAACGTTACAAAGACGCTATTGGATCTTACGACAAAGCGATCGCTATCAAACCCGACAAATATGAAGCCTTAATTAACCGAGGCATTGCTCTGACAAAGCTGCACCGCTACAAGGATGCGATCGCATCTTACGATAGAGCGATCGCCATCAAGCAAGATTTACACCAAGTATATTACAACAAAGCTTGCTCTTATGCTTTACAGAGCAATCTGGAATTAGCAATTGAGAACCTAGAAAAAGCAATCAAGCTTGTTCCTGATAAATACAAGAAATTAGCAAAAACTGATCCAGATTTTACCAAAGTGCGTAGTCAAAAGCGCTTTCAGGAATTGCTGCAATAGTATTTTGTCACTACCACTCAGTGTAGAATATAAGCTTGCTGTAGCAAGGATTTTTTCTTGAGCGGTTTAAGATTAGACATGAAAAAATTGTTAATCACCGGAGCAAGTGGTTTTTTAGGATGGCATCTTTGCCAGCTTGCAAAACAAGAATGGGAAATTTATGGGACTTATTTATCGCATCCTTTAGAGATTTCTGGCATCAAAATTTTAAAAGTAAATTTGACAAATTTTCAGGAATTAAAGAGCATATTTAGTGATGTAAAACCAACAGCAGTTATTCATACTGCTGCACATTCACAACCAAACTTTTGTCAAACCCATCCCGAAGAATCCCACGCAATTAACGTCATAGCATCCTGTAACATAGCCGGACTTTGTGCAGATAATCTTATTCCTTGTGCTTTTACCTCAACCGACTTAGTTTTTGATGGTTTAAATGCTCCCTATCAAGAAACAGACCCGGTATGTCCTGTCAACCTTTACGGTGAGCAAAAAGTTATGGCGGAAACAGGTATGCTAGAGCGATATCCGAATACCGCAGTATGCCGAATGCCGTTGATGTTTGGCGCAGCAACACCCACGGCAAAAAGTTTTATTCAGCCGTTTATCCAAACTTTAAAAGCAGAACAAGAACTAAAGTTATTTATCGATGAATTTCGCACACCTGTAAGTGGAACAACTGCGGCAAAAGGACTGTTATTAGCATTAGAAAAAGTTAACGGCTGTATTCACTTAGGAGGGAAAGAGCGGATTTCTCGCTATGATTTTGGGCAGCTATTAGTCGAAGTATTTCAACTCCCTGCTACTATGCTTAAATCCTGCCGACAACAAGATGTGAAAATGGCAGCACCCAGACCAGTAGATGTTTCTTTGGATAGTTCCAAAGCTTTTGCATTGGGGTATCAACCTCTATCTTTGCGAGAAGAAGTGAAAGAATTAGTTAATAGCGATCGCTCTTGACAAGACGCTGTATATCCCGCTTATAAGCTAGCATCCATAAGAATATGCCAGCTATATTTGAAGGTAAAAAGTGAGAAAAATTAGACTGCTGGGTTTAACAATAGTTAGTTTGGGAATGCTTTTGTGGTTTAATATGCGTTCCTTACCACCATCAATACCAACTGTTACGCCCTCACCTCCAAAAACCATCCGCTACTTAGAGCGTACCTTGCCCCAAAGCGTAGCTCACATCCTATTGATTCCCAGCAGATTTTTGATAACTCCGGCATTATCGTTTAAAGTAAGCACTGTAGAAGAATTTGCTCAGAAACATCGAGCGATCGCAATCTTAAATGCAGGCTTTTTTGACCCAGCCAACCAAAAATCTACATCCTATGTCATCCTCCAAGGCAAGCTGGTAGCTGATCCTAAAAAAAACGAGCGGCTAGTGAACAATCCTAACTTAAAGCCTTACCTGGGTCAAATTTTTAATCGTGCAGAATTTCGCCGCTACCGATGTGGGCAAACTATCCGCTATTCGATTGCCTTGCATAGTGAGTCATCGCCAGCAGGTTGTCAGTTAGTTGATGCAATAGGCGCAGGTCCGCAGCTATTACCAGAACTCACTTCAGTACAAGAGGGCTTTGTGGATAATGTTAATAAACGAGATGCACTTGGCAGCAACCAACCTAACGCCAGAACTGCCGTAGGTATTACCCGTGATGGTAGCATTGTCTTAGTAATGGTGGCTCAAAAAGCTTCGGCTCCTAATAACTCTGGTATTTCGTTGCCAGCACTGGCAGATTTGATGAAAACCCTTGGTGTCCAGAAAGCGATGAACCTGGATGGAGGGAGTTCGTCTTCGCTTTATTACAATGGCAGAACCTTTTACGGGAAGATTGATTTGGAGGGAAATCCCATCAAGCGCCCGGTAAAGTCAGTTTTACTGGTTCAGGAAAATTAGTATTATCCATCCAAGCGCACCTCACGGCGGGGCAGAAAATTGCAAAACCACTTTGCTGCCAGAACTTATGAGATAACCATTCAGAGCATTATTACTTATGTAGCTGCGATCGCTATTATTATTCCTTCCAACGGTACAAGACGAGTAAGTAAAAATGGTGCAACCTAAGAGTAGTGCAAATATCGAAAATTATGAACGCTGCCAAACGCCTTGCTACTCTCAACCGCATCCGCAAACTTAGCCGCCTGATGGATACATCTATACGTATCCCTTTGACAGGTTTTCGTATTGGACTAGACCCAATCATTGGTCTAGTTCCAGGAGCTGGTGATTTAGTCAGTACAGCGTTTTCAGGTTATATCATATTTTTAGCTACCCGCTTCGGTATCCCACGCCAAGATTTAGTCAAAATGATTTTCAATGTTGGTCTAGAAGCCTTCGTTGGCACCGTGCCTTTATTGGGTGATTTATTTGATGCTTTTTATAAGTCCAATATTCGCAACTTAGCAATTTTAGAGCAACATTTAATGGCAGCTGAACCAGAACTCGAAAAAGTTGATTCTGAACTTTACCAGAGTCAAGCTAGTCAAGTTTAACTGGGTTCTACCAGTACCAGTCGCCCTTGCTTGTGAGCTTGTCGCAGGGACATTGCCTCTGCCACAATATTCTGCGCGCTTAATCCTTCCTCATCCATCATTTTTTGCAGAGTTACCCCTGTTTGCTCATCCTGCTCGTGAATGGGTGGAATTTGGCAATATCTTCCTCCATTCTTTGTCCGCCGCCAAATACTTGGTTTTTCCGGTTTTGGCTCTTTGGGAGTGCGTTGTTCTTTGACTAGAGAACGCACAGCCTCTTGGGTGATAGCGCTCAAGTCCAGAAGAGCCTCTATTACTGGCTTGTACTTGTTACCATTGTTTGCTAGCTGATATACAGTTAAGGGTTCAATTTGTGCTAAATCCTGGGGTGAAAACTTCCCAAATACAGCAGCAATCTTAAGATACCTTTTTTCCTCACCCCTCCAGCCCTTGTCAAAAAGTAGCTGTCTGTACTCCTTCAAAGAAATTTTCTTTTTTTGGTCGGCCAACCAAAAGGCATGATACAAAATTGTTTTAGTGACATCAGCAAGCGATATATTAGAAAATTTTTCGATACCAAGGCTGTTGGGAGCATTGACGTATTGCTCAAACTCTGATTTTGCAACTGCTTTAGATTTAACTTGGGCTGTAATTACACCTTGTGTGATCATAATGCTGACCTCATAAAAACTTCTTGGTATGCAATACAAATCCATCGCCTTTAATTAGGAGTCAATAACACTGGGGTCTTCCTAAAAGAAAAGCGAGTCCTGCACCATCGCAGTAAAGTTGGTGGAAATTTGAAAACAAAGTTGTCTACTAGAACAATTGTACTACTGAAAAGTCAGGTTGGCAAATATCTGGGCTAATAAAATAGGCTCAGGTTTTGAACATCTTTGCCAAAATACTGAATCATAAAATGGGAAAATAAGGGTGAGCGATACTACTCCCAAATTTGCAGGTCTAAGTCAGTTGGCACAATAAAACCAACCTATGTAAAGAAAGATAAACTAGGTTGAAACCCTCTTGCCTGCTGCTTTATACCAACGATAAATTTTTATGTTGACCTACTTGTAGGAGTCCTAAATGATTTATGAACTTTTCTGTTTCTCCTGTTGGCGGTTCGATAATTTTCATTACTAAAATAGGATTAGTATATTTACTTAAGATAGACACTTATACTTAGTCGGGTCTTGTTATGCCCAATTCTCAGTACTCCATGCTAATTTTTAAAACAGATAAACAGCAAATTTTATCAGTCAAAATCTTATGACTTCGACCGTTTCCTCTCAAACTCGCAAGCTACCCACCCAAGCAATAGGAGCCAAAATTTTCCACTCCTGTAATATTATTAGTCTGTTTCTCATGCTCACCAGCGGACTACAAATTTACAACGCCAACCCTGTTTTTGGTGGACGTGCAGGTTTGCACATTCCTCCGATATTTACCTTAGGAGGTTGGCTTGCAGGAGGTAGACACTGGCATTTTGCAGCAATGTGGCTATTTTCGTTAAATATTTTATGGTATGGAATTTACGTTTTAATTACCCGGCGTTGGCGACATCGGTTTATAGGTGCTAATGACCTTAAAGCATTACAAAAAAGTAAAAATTCTCAGCGCATAATTTATGCTTGGCATCGAATTGCCTATACAGCAATTATTCCTGTCTTGCTACTGGCGTTATTTACAGGAATAGGAATGTATAAACCTGCTCAATTTCCCTGGATTGTGGATTTATTTGGCAATTGGCAAGCACTACGAATTGTTCACTTTGCTTCAGTACCAATGTTTATTCTCTTTGCAGTGATTCACTCTCTATTAGGGCGTAAAGTTGGGGGCACTCAACTTACAGAATCAATGTTTTGGTAAACGAATAACTTTAGTGGAAGATGAGGAAGAATAATTCTTAACTCCTGTACAGACGCAATTAATCGCGTTTGTACTCCTAACTTCTATGATACAGATGTTTATCCTTTTTAAAAAACGAAAAATATGATTTTTATTGATAAATTGAATGGTAATATATTGCAAAATCAAAGCTTACTGTTTGTAGGACTTGATCCAAATCTAGAGATGATGCCTGTGCGTTATCAATCTCAAGATATTATCGCTGGTTTGGAGAAGTGGTTACAATTCATTATTGCTGAAACGTCCGATTTCGTTTGTGCTTATAAACCGACACTTGGTTTTTATGAAGCATTGGGTATTCCAGGTTTAGAACTGCTGTACAAAACTTTAGCAGCTATTCCAGCCCACATCCCAGTAATTTTAGATGCAAAACACAGCGACTTAAATACTAGTACTATCTTTGCCCGGACTGTGTTTACAGAATGGCAGGTAGATGCAATCACTCTCAGTCCTTATACAGGACAAGATCACGTAGCACCTTTTTTAGTCTATCCTGATAAGGCTGTGTTTATTTTATGCTGTACTTCTAATCCAGGTGCAGAAGCTTTACAGCAATATCCTACGAAGGAATCACCCCTTTATTTACAGGTGGTAAAAGAATCAAAAACTTGGGGGACTCCAGAACAATTGGGTTTGGAAGTGGGAACTACAAATCCTGAAGTTTTAAGACTTATTCGAGCGATCGCTCCTGAACGAACTATTATGGTGCGTAGCATCTGGGCACAGGGACAAAACCTGAAGAAAATTTTAGAAGCAGGCTTAAATGCTAACGGTGATGGTTTGCTGATTCCTGTTCCTCAAGATATGTTGGGAAATACACAACTATCTGAGGAAGTCCGATCTCTACGTGCAGAAATTAATCAAATAAAAGCTGAAATTATTCACGAAAATTCAACTTGTTCTGTATGGTTTTCTAATGTTTGTTTGTTAAATGAGCATCCTCAACAGGATTTAATTTTACAACTTTATGACATTGACTGTATTATGTTTGGCAGCTTTGTCCAAGCATCAGGAGCGATATTTCCTTATTACATTGACTTACGCAAAATTATTTCTAATCCCCAAGTTTTTAATCAAGTTCTCACTGCCTATGAGAATATTTTGAAGAACCTGAATTTTGATAGATTAGCAGGTATTCCCTACGGTTCTTTGCCTACTGCTACTGGTTTAGCTTTGCGCCTTAATTGTCCGATGATTTTTCCCCGTAAAGAGGTGAAAGCCCACGGAACTCGCAGAGTAATTGAAGGTAACTTTCATCCTGGCGAAACGGTTGTGGTGGTTGATGATATTCTCATCACCGGTAAAAGTGTTATGGAAGGGGCAGAAAAGTTGAAATCAGCAGGATTAAATGTTAACGACATTGTAGTATTTATCGACCATGAACAAGGGGTGAAAGATCGGTTACAACAAAATGGTTATCATGGTCACGCAGTTTTAACTATTTCAGAAATTACCAACACTTTGTATCAAGCAGGGCGAATAAGTGAGGAGCAATTTGTAGCTTTTGCTGAAAGTTAGTAATTGGAATAATAGGAGTAGGGAAGGATTTTTGTGATTTAATTCTACTTGGTCGTATTTAATTCCCAGGTTAAATCTAATAACTGAAGTAATTTTGATTTCTAAATTGATTATGAATTTTTCACTGAATCAACTACTTAGATGGTTAATTTTTACGCTGCTATTTCCTCTAGTCTTTCTCAATGGTTGGCTAGCATTTTTGCTTGTTAAAAATTTTCAACCTGTGGTAACAATTCTTGTATTAGCTACTTTGCTGGCATTCGTTTTAAATTATCCTGTTTCGATTCTCCAACAGCGGGGAGTTAAACGTGGCTATGCAGTAGCATTAGTTTTTATATTAGCATTAGTAATTGTGCTGGCTCTGGGTATCACTTTAGTACCCATTATTTTAGAGCAATTTAATGAGATGGTTAAAGTCCTTCCCCAATGGATTGATTCTAGTGAAGAAAAACTTCAGATTTTAAATGATTGGTTTTCTCTACATAAATTCAATATAAATGTCAGCCAGCTGCTAACACGATTAACTCAAGAATTACCCAATGAATTAGAGTTTGTTTCAGATAAGCTTTTAAGCATTATTATAGATACAATTGATAGTATTTCTGAGGCATTAATTACAGTCGTACTGACTTTTTATCTATTGTTAGATGGCCCAAGAATTTGGGAGGGTATATTTAAAAAGTTACCTGTAAATTTTGCTCCCAAGGTAAGCCAATCTATTCAGCAAAACTTCCAAAATTACTTGATTGGTCAAGGAACTTTGGCTTTACTGATGGGAGTTTCAGAAACATTATTGTTTTTAGCTTTTCAAGTCCAGTTTGGTTTACTCTTTGGTTTGGCAATTGGGATTTTGAGTTTAATTCCCTTTGGCGATGTCATTAGTCTGATTGTAATAACTTTAATATTAGCCACACATGATTTTTGGCTAGCAGCGAAGGTTTTTGCGGTAGCTGTTGTCATTGATCAGTTAATTGATCAGGCGATCGCACCACGACTTTTTGGCAAATTTACTGGACTTAGACCAATATGGGTGTTAATTGCTTTGCTTGTAGGCACCAATGTTGGTGGAGTCTTAGGTTTGCTAATTGCGATACCTATAGCTGGTTTTATCAAAGATGCAGCAGATGGTTTTTCTAAATCTGGTGATTCCAATAATGCTGTTGATAGTGAAGCAATATCAGAATTGTTGTCAAAGGAATAAATATCGCAATGAGTTGTTGATTACTTGTTAGCGATCGCAACATCTGAATTATTGTGTATTGCAACCAATATAATATTAGTTAAGTTTTTGAAACAGCAGTAATAGTTTTTTCTAATGACTGCAATGCTGTGATTAATTTCTCTTTTTGAGGTTTAGAAGCTTTGAGTTCTCCTGTAACCTCATCCAGATTTGTCTCTATAGTTTCATAATTACTACTAGATTTAGCTTTAATACCATCCTCAACTTCTTTCCAAGCATCTTCAAATTTGTCAAATTCTTTTTTAGCTTGAACAAAGTCGCCAGATGTAACTGCGGTTTTAGTTTTGGATACTATGGTTAGTAAACTACTATTACCTGTAGTGGATGTCGTTGCTGGGGCTGATGCTACGCTAGCATTAGGAGTTATGTCCGGGGTGGTAGCTTGTTCGGGACTAGTGCAGCCTACCAAAGCTAGCAAGCTTATACCTACAACGCTCGATATTAGGTTAAAACCCTTCATGGTAAAACTCCTCGATTAATTAAGTTGTAATTATTGTACTGTAATCTACAAAGCTAAAATTTGATCAATGACACTTCAAGAATACCAATTACTAGAACTATTCCTGCGTAATAATTGTAATGTATCTGGCTTTTGTACAAAAAGCTGATGGAGAATGCCCTTAAAGATAATACTTTTTCTAGAAGCTTACTATGAAACGAGCCTTTCGTAAGTATCACCGCATCATTGGCATCATCATTTGTTTACCTTTAATATTAACTGTATTCACTGGAATGATGACGACTATTGTTAAGGAATGGCCTATTAATACTGGACTTTCTTCCAATCTCCTGTTAAAAATCCACACAGGAGAAATATTGCATTTAGAAGCAATTTACCCAATTTTGAATGGATTGGGACTGATTGCATTGCTGGTAACAGGAATGAGTATGTCTGGATTATTTGATCGCAAAAAACGGCGCACCATGAATAATTAAGATTAGCATAAAAAAGCCCCCGGTAGAAATACCGGAGGTTTATATAATACCATTTCACCTGATGTTTGTCCGAGATGCTCCTTTTGCGCCTCTACTTAGATAAGAGACTGGAGTATTTCTCAAATATTCCAGCAAAAAGTGATCAGGTATAAATATTAGCCAACATTTGCCAAGAGCAATTCTCGTTTTTCTGATTTTCGTACTCTTACCTGAGAGTCATCATCAACATCGATAATCGCTGTGTCGCCATCTGTAATTTCACCAGATAGCATTGCTTCGGCGAGAGAATCTTCTAGGAGGCGGACAATTGCTCGGCGTAATGGTCTAGCACCGTAACTAGGGTTATAGCCTTCTTGTACCACACGCTCTTTGAAGCGATCGCTAACTTCTAGAATAATTCCTTTTTCCGTCAAGCGACTAGCAACATCGCGGAGCATAATTTCAGCGATTTGCTTAACTTCATCCCTAGAAAGCTGGGTGAAGACGATAATCTCATCAAGACGGTTGAGAAATTCAGGACGGAAGTAAGCTTTCAATTCCTCATTTACCAGTGTGCGGATGCGGTTGTAACTAGCGTCGGCTTGAGTGTCGAAGTCAAAGCCCAAGCCACTACCACCTTTTTCAATCACCTTGGAACCGATGTTGGAAGTCAAAATAATCAGTGTGTTCTTGAAGTCCACTTTCCGACCTTTGCCATCAGTAAGTTGACCGTCATCCAAGATTTGCAGCAGCATATTGAATACATCGGGGTGCGCTTTTTCGATTTCGTCGAAAAGTAGCACTGAGTATGGTTTACGCCGCACTAATTCAGTTAGTTGTCCGCCATCGTCGTAGCCTACATAACCAGGAGGCGAACCAATTAATTTCGAGACGGTGTGACTTTCCATGTATTCGGACATATCTAAGCGAATCATCGCTTCTTCCGAACCAAAGAAATAGGCAGCCAACGCTTTAGCTAATTCTGTTTTACCAACTCCCGTGGGGCCAGAGAAGACAAAGCTAGCACTGGGACGATTGGGATTCTTTAAGCCGACGCGAGCGCGGCGGATAGCGCGAGATACAGATGTAACTGCTTGCACTTGACCGATGATCCGCTGATGCAGAGTATCTTCTAGGTGCAAGAGCAATTCTGATTCAGATTCAGTTAGCTTGTTGACTGGTACGCCAGTCCAAGAGGCCACGATTTGGGCGATGTCTTCTTCGTCAACAACGGTGGAGTTGACAGGTTGCTCGTTTTGGGTAAACGTTGCTTGCAGTTTTTCTGCGAGTTCTAATTCTTGGTCGCGCAGGGTTACAGCTTTGCCAAAATCTTGGACTCTGACTGCTGCTTCTTTAGCTTTGGTAACACCAGCGAGTTCGCGCTTTAGTTCTTTATTAGGAGAAGTCTGAGAGTTCCGCAGACGAACGCGAGAACCAGCTTCATCAATCAAGTCTATGGCCTTATCGGGTAAGAAGCGATCGCTAATATACCGATCTGACAACTCTGCTGCTGCTACAAGTGCGGCATCCAAAATTGTGACTTTGTGGTGTTGTTCATAAGCACTACGCAAGCCGTAAAGGATTTGTACGGTTTCCTCTACTGAGGGTTCCCCGACCATAATCGGCTGGAAACGACGCTCTAGGGCGGCATCGCGTTCGATATGCTTCCGATACTCATCGAGGGTAGTTGCGCCGATGCACTGGAGCTCACCTCGTGCTAAAGCAGGTTTGAGGATGTTGGCTGCATCCAAACCACCTTCTGTACCACCAGCACCAACCAGGGTATGAATTTCGTCAATTACCAGGATGATATTACCGACAGTGCGGACTTCTTCCACGACTTTTTTGATGCGTTCTTCAAAATCGCCACGGAAACGAGTTCCAGCTACCAATGACCCCATATCGAGGCTGATAACTTGCTTATCTTGTAAAGTTTCGGGAACATCTTGGTTGAAAATACGTTGAGCTAGACCTTCAGCGATCGCAGTTTTACCAACTCCTGGTTCTCCAATCAACACTGGGTTATTCTTAGTGCGGCGACCGAGAATTTGGATAGCCCGCTCAATTTCCTTCTCACGACCAACTACGGGGTCGAGTCTGCCTTCTTGTGCTAATTTGGTCAAATTCCTGCCATACTCTTCCATCGTCAGTGTTTGGGTGCGCTTTTGACTCCCACCAGCGAAAGCTGGGGCATTTTCACCCAAACGGCGAATTATGGCACTGCGGACAGCTTTGAAATCAACCCCTAGATTTTGCAGTACCTTAGCGGCGACACCTTCCCCTGCCTCGGTCAACCCCAAGAGTAAGTGTTCGGTGTTAATGTAATTCTGTC
This sequence comes from Nostoc sp., assembly GCF_041747015.1. Lineage (GTDB taxonomy): Bacteria > Cyanobacteriota > Cyanobacteriia > Cyanobacteriales > Nostocaceae > Nostoc. Next base: position 60,901 of record NZ_JBGTFY010000070.1, on the reverse strand, counting down.
CCAGACTGTGAGCTTCTTTAAACGATTGCTCAAAGAGGCTTTTCACCTTAGGGGTAAAAGGAATTTCTGGTGGTACAAAGCCAGAACCCCTACCAATAATTTTTTCTACTTCGCGGCGGGCTTCTTTGAGGGTAACGCCCAATTCGGCCAATACTTTAGCAGCAACCCCAGTTCCTTCTCCCATCAAACCCAGGAGAATTTGTTCGGTTCCTACAAAGTTATGTCCCAGGCGACGTGCTTCCTCTTGAGCTAGCATAATTACTCTAATGGCTTCGGAAGTGAAGTGTTCAAACATAATGGGTTCTTGCTCCCTAGCTGCTTGGAATTTGGGTGAGATAAAGCTCACCCTTATCTAAAGTTTTTTGTATTTTCTTAAAGATAATGTATCTTTATTTAAAGTTGAGTGGCAGTGGTGAGAGCCGTAAGACCAAAGGTGTAGTTGCCGTCTTTGTAATCATGATGGTGAAATGGGGAGACTCTTGACCGCAGTTTCGGAGTCTCTGGCTCCGATCTTAACTCTTAATAAATCCAAAATCCTGTTACGAGTATTAGATATGACTGATGCACCCGGAGGTAAAGACCAACAACATCCTCTCTACAATCGCGATCGCCCCTCTATTGATATCTTACTCGCTCAAGAGGCGACGGACTATAACTTAGCAGAATTGGCTAGATTGCGAATGCGTTATCAAGGCTTTCCAGGGGCGAGAGACATCCAAAAAGACCTGGATAAAGTCTTGCAGCAGTGGGGTTTGACCGAAGCCGAACTTTTTGATAAAACTCGCCAAATTCACGATTTAGGGGGAGTTTACAAAAGTCGCGGTAAAAAGGAAGAGCAAGATTGGAATTAGTTATGGGGCATTGGGCATTGGGCATTGGGCATTTCTCCCTTCCGGCTCAAAGACTAAATTTTTTTAACGAACCGCAAAGGACGTATTCGCGCAGCGTCTCGTTGGCGCAGCCTCTCGTAGAGAAGAGAAGAACGCAAAGGAAGAGATAGGTAATCTTATGGCGGGAAGGGAGTAGTTATTCCCTCCAAACTCCTGTACAGACGCGATTAATCGCGTCTCCTAACTCGAAACGGGAATGACGATCGCTAATTCTGTGCCTTTGCCTAACTCAGATGTCACCGTGAGTTGCCCACCATGTTTTTCTTCCACAATCTGCCGGGAAATCGACAATCCTAAACCTGTACCTTTGCCGACTGCCTTAGTGGTGAATAAGTAACCAAACAGTTTTTGCTTGACATTCTCCGACATTCCCTGGCCATTGTCTTGAATTCGGATCAAGAGGTGATGGCGATCTTCAGACAAGGTGGTTTGAATTGTGATGCGATTGGGATTATCCTGGATTTGTTGGAAACTACGCCCTTTGTTAGATTCTTCCAAAGCATCAATGGCGTTGGCAATCAGATTCATAAATACTTGGTTGAGTTGCCCAGGAAAGCATTCTAATTGAGGTATTTGTCCATAATCTTTGACTACTTCAATTACAGGATGATCCTCATTGGCTTTTAATCGGTGGTTCAGGATGAGTAATGTACTTTCAATGCCTTCATGAATATTAAAAGGAACCTTGCGATCGCTATCTCCTCTAGAGAAGGTGCGGAGACTGACGCTGATGCCACGGATGCGATCGCTACCTTCTTTTAGGGAACAGATGAGTTTGGGTAAATCTTCTTGGAGATAGTCTAAATCAATAGTGGCGATCGCTTCTTCAATTTCTGCTCCCGCATCGGGAAAGGTTTGCCGATAAAGGCCGATTAGTGCCAACAAGTCGTGAATATATTCCTGAGCAGGTTTCAAGTTGCCTGCAATAAAATTAATTGGATTATTAATCTCGTGGGCAATAGCTGTAACGAGCTTGCCCAGTGCCGACATTTTTTCCTTTTCCACAAGACTGTTGTATTGTGACTGTTGCAGGTCGTGCAATGCTTGAGTTAATTGTGCTGTTTGTTTTTCTATGGTGATTAAATCGCGGTATGACCTTAAAGCAGCGATCGCACTTGTAATTAACTTTTGGCGAGTCAGTTCCACCTTCAGCTTATAATCATTGATGTCATAGTTAAAAATCACTGATTCTTCGGGCGCATCTCCCGGTTGTCCGGTGCGTAAAATCACCCGCACAATCTGATTTTTCAACTCTTCCCGAATATACTTAACCACCCTTAACCCAGCATCATTAGTTTCCATCACCACATCTAATAAAATAAACGCGGTATCTGGGTGAACTGCAATCAGTTTTTTGGCTTCTGTTCCCGAAAAAGCAGAGAGAAAATTTAAAGGTTTGCCCTCAAAGGTAAAACTTCTCAAAGCCAGCTTGGTTGCTTGGTGGACTTCAACATCATCATCCACAATCATCATTTTCCAAGGTTCAGAAGTCTCTTGTCCCTGACTCTCTACCTCCAACGAAGTTAAGTGAGTTTTATCACTTATCTGCTCTTGATCATCTTCAAACACGAAGACTTCATCATCTCTCGGTGAGAGAAACATATCGGTATCGTTAAGCATTGCCAACCAACTTTGTTAAAAGGAACAAGAATACTTAATAGTTTGTGGACAGAGGTAGTGTCACTGTAAATAGGGTTCCCTTTTCTACTTCACTATGAACATCAATTGTCCCTTGTAGCTTTTGAGTGACTAAGTTGTAGACAATATGCAGACCTAAGCCACTACCTCCTTTTTGCCTAGCAGTGGTGAAGAAAGGCTCAAAAATTTTGTTTAAGTTTTCTGGTGGAATACCGTAACCATCATCGCTATATTGAATCACAACAGCCTCGCCTTCTGGCTTTACCTGAATATGCAACTGCCCTGATTCGTGAAGTTGATAGCCATGAGTTAAGGAATTCATCACTAAGTTGGTGACAATTTGCGCCAAGGCTCCAGGATAGCTGTTGATTTTGACAGTTTCATCTCCTGTCACAGTCAGAGTATGGCAAGCTTGTTTGAGTTTGGGATTTAAACTGGCGACAATTTCTTCCAAATACTGCTTGACTAAAAATGTCCGGTGTTCCAAACTAGTCTGATCCACAGCTACTTGCTTGAAGCTTTGCACCAGTTCTCCCGCACGATTTAGGTTGCTGAGAATCAAGTCAGTACTTTCCTTGGCAATTTCCAGATAGTTGTTTAAGACTGAACGCTTTAATTGACCTTGTTCGACAGCCCTAATAAACGATCGCGTTTCGTCAGCTAAAGTAGAAGCAACGGTGATACTGGTGCCCACAGGTGTATTAATTTCATGAGCAACCCCAGCCACAAGACTACCCAAAGCCGCCATTTTCTCAGATTCTACCAGTTGCTTCTGGGTAACTTTCAGGTCTTGCACAGCTTGAGACAATTCTTGGGTGCGTTCAGTTACCTTTTGTTCCAAGGTGTTGTAGAGGGTAGCATTTTCAATGGAGATAGCAGCTTGGGAAGATAGCAAATTCAGAACTTCCACCCGCTCTGGTGTAAAGGCTCCAGTTGTGAGATTATTTTCTAAATAAACAATCCCGATCAATTTGCCTTGATTGAGGAGAGGAAAACTCAAGATAGATTTAGGTTGCTGTTGATGAATGTAAGAATCACGAGTGAAGTTACCTACATTAGCAGCATCGCTTAATACAACACTATCTTTGGTACGAACAACGTAATCGATAATAGCATTAGATAATATTGGTTGACTGAAGGTTTCGATGACTTTAACTGCATCTGAGTCAATTGTTCCTGATGCTGCAATCTGCCATTCTCCCTGTTGATTGAGAAGTAAATAACCCTTTTCTGCCCCAGCATTTTCGATGACGATTGTCATTAGTTTAGTCAGTAAAGTATCGAGCTTGATTTCTCGCCCCAGAATTTGCGAGGCTTTGAGGATGCTGTTTAAGTCTAAGGAAAATGATATGCTGGTACTACTGGTGGAGATGGTTTTAGAGGTGGGAAATTGAGAGTTTCTTTCGGCTTGGTTGAAAAATTGGGGATAGCGTTTTTCTAAATCTGCTACTTTGGCTTTAGCTCCCCAGCGAGTGTAGGCATAACAGGCATTGAGCAGATAATCTTGAGCAATTCTGTCTTTACCCCACTGGAGATAAAATCTGCCAGCAAGTTCATTAGCGATCGCTTGTTCGTTGAGATATTCATGAACTGTCGCTTTAGCGATCGCGCGATCGTACATCTCAATGGCCTCAGCTTTTTGTCCTAAAACTCGATGCCGTTCAGCTTCCACTAAATAAAATTTGTGCAAGAAATTTGTCGGCGCGTAGTTCGCCCAATTCTGCATTTTAGCTTGATTTGCTGTGACTTTTTCTAATAAGCCTGCTTGTGCTGACGGCAGTGCATCAGCATATAAAGCTAACGCCGTCAGAGAATCGTAAAAATTGTAAAGTGGTACGATTATGTTTCCTGTTACTGCATTTAGACACTTTTCTAACTCTTGGATATTGGCTGCGGCCTGCGGGAAATCTTGGAAAAGATAGCAGAGAATAAGCTTCGAGGAATATAAAAATGCTAGACCAGTGCGATCGTTAGCTTGCTGATGCCAGGGTAACATTTGCTCTTCCCGATAAGCTGCCCCACTTAAAAGACAAGGGTTTTCAGTTGTTTCTAGCAGATTTAAGGTTAACTGCCAATAAATAGCTAGATATTCAAAAGCCGCTTTGTTTTGGACTTGACTGAGGGAATGACTATAGTTAGCAATTTGCCGTTCAACTTCCACCAAGTCTTGGCCAATCGCCCATAAATGTATGCCATCAAAGGCCGCACAAAGACCTGAAAATTCTATATTTCCTCGGTTTCTACCAATTTGATAGGCTTCCTTTAAGGGCTTGATGGTTTTCTGGACTGGCTCTTGCCAATGGTAGATAGAAGTATTAAATACAAAGCCAATGTGACATTTGAGATGTTGAGCATCGTAGCGTTCTAACAAACTCAAAGCAAGTTGACCAAATTGATAGCCCAATGTAATCTCTCCCAAGATTCCACAGAGAATTACACCGTACATCACATAGCCAACCGTTGATAGTTCTGTATTGCCATGTTCCAGAGATAAATTCACCATCTCTAAAACAAAGAATGAGAATATCTCAGGTGCTCCCCGAAAGGCAGGTGACATGATGCTGGAAAGAATTTGCATCGCTGCTAGTTGGTGGGCTTCCCGCATTTGGGGCAGGTTGATTAGGTCTTTGACTTCCCTTCCCGCCAGATGATCTGCTGTTTGCTGTAATACTTTGCTCAGTTCTGAGTGATTTAGAGTAGAGGGGAAGTGAATTCCCAAGGCTTGCAACACTTCTAGACCAGTTGCGATCGCTGCCTGGAACTTGTTCTCAAGTGCAAGGGCTGTGATTTTAATTTCATAAACATTCACCTTGTCTAACAAAGTTTTAGCGTGTTGTAATACCTCTTCTACACATCTATTCATCTGTGTGAAGTCACCGCACACAACTGCTGCTTCTGCTGCTGACTCAAATAATGTCAAGCTCAGGTCATAGTTTGTTTGCCAAGAATCTGCTGCTAGTAATTTAATGCCGACTGAAAAATATTCCATAGCAGCTTCATAAGCAGCAGATGCTTTGGCTTTACGTCCTGCTAATAAATTTAACTTGACTAATTTGTTCTGTTCGCTTTGAGTGTTAATTAACTCTGCACCAATATTTAATTGGTTAACAATTTCAAAAATTTTCTCTTCTTGCTCTGCTGCTGATGTATTGCTCAATATCAGTCGCCCAATTTGTAAATGGGTTGCTTTCTTTTGCGCTTCTGGAATCAGAGAATAGGCAGCTTGTTGGACGCGATCATGCTGGAATTTACAACTAGCTTTTTTCTCATCCCCAAAATTTCTCAGATGATATTGATTATTTACGGGGACAATTAAACCTTCTTGTAGTGCTGGTAATAAGTTATCTAATATTTGCTTGGCTGATTGCTGAGAAATAACCGCCAAGGTGGACAAATCAAAATTATTGCCAATACAAGCAGCTAACTGCAAATTTTTCTGAGTGGCTTCTGCTAAATTAACAATTTTTGTTGTCATTAATTCTACAACATTATTGGTAATATCTTTAGCTTGAATCTGCTCTAAATCCCAGCACCACTGCTTTTTGGAATAATCAAAGCTGAGTAACATCTCTGTATAGAGAGATTTCAAAAATTCAGTGATAAAGAAAGCATTACCCTGAGTTTTTTCGTAAACCAAATTAGTTAATGTCTGACTAAAGATAGGTGAACAGCCCAATGCTTCCGCAATTAAAGCATTTACATCTTTTGGGGTCAGGTTTTCTAAATGAATCTTGGATATAGTTCCTCCCTCTTTCTCAATCTCGTCCAAAGCGATCATCAATGGATGGATAGAATCTACTTCATTATCTCGATAGGCTCCGACGATGAGTAAATTTTGAATGTTGCGATCGCCTAAAATAATCTTGAGCAGTTTTAGCGAAGCACTATCAGCCCATTGCAAATCATCAATGAAGAAAACTAGGGGATGTTCAGCCTGACAAATAGCCTTGATAAAATTTTGGAAGACTAAATTAAAACGGTTTTGGGCTTCTTGTCCAGCTACCTGAGCGACAGGAGGTTGTTCGCCAATCACCAATTTTAAATTAGGAATGACATCAATTAAAACCTGTCCATTATTGCCAACAGCAGCTAATATTTTTTCTTGCCATTGGGTTAAAACGGATTCGCTTTCAGTCAATAATTGATTGCAGAAGTCATTGAAGCCTTGAGAAATCGCGTAGTAGGGAATATTTTTTTGGTACTGGTCATATTTACCAGTAATAAAATAGCCGCGTTTGGCTGTAATGGGTTTATGAACCTCATTTACTAAAACTGATTTACCCACTCCCGAATAGCCTGCAACCAACATCAGTTCAGTTGTACCATTGCTAATGCGATCGTCCTCTGGACACGCTACGCGATCGAAAGCCGCCAATAGCGTCTCTAATTCTGGTTCCCGTCCATAGAGTTTTTGCGGAATTATAAACCGATCAGAGACATCCTGACTACCCAATGGAAACACCTCAATTTTCCCATTAGTTTGCAGTTGACACAAACATTCTTCTAAATCTGCCTGAATACCAGAAGCAGACTGATAGCGGTCTTCGGCATTTTTCGCCATCAGCTTGATCACAAGATCACAGAGGACTTGGGGAATAGGAAAAGAAACCTCACCCGAACCCTCTCCTTGGTAAGGAGAGGGTGCCGAAGGCGGGTGAGGTTTATTCATATTTGGTGCTTGTTTAGCAATATGGCAATGAATCAACACTAGAGGATCATCCCCTGCAAACGGTACTTCTCCTGTTAGTAACTTATAAAAGGTTACTCCTAAAGAATAGAAATCGCTGCGATAGTCAATCGCCCGATTCATTCGACCTGTTTGCTCAGGAGAAATGTAAGTAATAGTACCTTCTAGAACATTGGGATTTTTGAATGATTGGGTTTCTCGTGATAGAACAGTAGAAATACCAAAATCGATGATTTTAACTTGTTTGGTGTCGGAGTTAAAAACAATATTTGAGGGGTTAATATCTTTGTGAATGATATTAGCAGCGTGGATTTCTCCAAGGCTTTCGACAATAGAAATACCCAGTTCCAGAAACTGTTCTAACTCTATTTTTCCAGCTAGCTGCAATTGAGCTAAAGAACTACCGCCGAAATCTTCTAACACTAAGACTGGCCGTTGTTGGTAATTTTCCAAAGCGTAAACCTGGACAACTCCTCTGAGATGGAGATTGTGGATAATGTCATATTCACGCTGGTAACAAGCAATGCGTTCTGGCGAAGGATAAGTATCTCGCAGGGTTTTGAGAATTACAGGTTGCTCATCGGCTTCCCTGTAGCCTCGATAGATCAGAGAGTTGCTGCTGTCGTAGATTTGGTCAATAATTTTATAGCCGGAAAGCGTGAGCATAGTTTGGGTACTCCTCAAAAGTGGGTTAATGCTGTCCCCGTTACTTTGTTAGAGTTAGTGTACCCATTAGCTTGCCAGAGTTTTAAGTAGGTGCGGCGAAAATCATATCATATTTAAATGAAATAGTTGTCATTGCGATCGCTAGCCACTTCTTTACGAAAGGCTACGCCAATGCACCCGATAAAAATTGCCCAAAATTGTTAAGCTGTATTGCCTATTTCCCCATCTCCGATTGCTCCCGTTGTTTGCCATACTCCCGCAGCTGCTTCAAGAGGTCATCTTGGGATGAGTTAGGGATAGACGGACTGGGGGTTAGTTGAAGGTTGGGGTCGGTACTTTCAAAATTAGCAGGTGAGGGATTAATTACATAGACTGGTAGGGACTTGTCATTAGACATCGCCTGTTGGGTTGGTGCTGGGGTAGGAATTAAATTATTTGGTTTGCTCACAGCAGCTTTTACCGAATCTAGATTAGTGGCAACCTGCACTTGTTGCTGCATCTGTTGTGTAGAAGATACTAAATTACTTAGACCATTCACCAATTGCCGCAGATTTTGGCGGAAAGTTGGATCACCTGTCAATTCATCCAAATCAGATGTAATTTTTTGGCTGTTTTCAAATGTTACCCGTGCTGAATCTAAGGTTTGTTGCAGTAACACCATATTCTTGGGATCGTTTAAAGTCTTAGAGGCATCGCGTAAATTAGCTGAGGCTTGCGCTGCATTTGCTGAAAGAGCTTCTAAATTGTTGAGTAATTCTCCTTGAGTGAATCGATTGACAGTTGGTGATAGGCTGCTGACTGTAACACGCAGTTGATTGCTGGTTTCGGTAATATTGTTCAAAGCGCCAACCAGCGAAGAACGATTTGTTGTCAACAGATTATCCAGGTTGTTCAGCAACCGACTCGCTTGAGTTGCAGTTGCACCGAATTTATTTACTGTTTGAGTGGTAGATGCATTAAGTTGGTTTGTCGCCCGTTGGACTGAATTAGCAGTGGCTGAAAAGGTATTTAGTTGTTGTTGGAAGCTTTTAGTCAAACCTTGGAGATCCTGACTTAGCTCTGTAAAGCTGGATGCTGCGCCTGTGGTAGTTTCTAGAACTTTATTGACATTTCTATAAAATTTTGGGTCACTATATGCAGTGGATAACGCAGTTGAACTGCGAATTAGTTCATCAACACTGATGCCAACCTGACCTTTTAACCTAGAGCCATTACAAACTATGAGACTGGCATCACAATTTTTATCTAGGGGTTTAGCAATTACAACCCCAGCAGGTAACGTTGCTTTTGGTGTGATGTCAATAATACTTTCGCTAATCAATCCACTTTGATTAGCTTCCACCAGTACATTCCGGGGGATAATTAGATCTGTTTGGGCAATTTCAATCTCTACGTCAATGGCATTTAGTCTTTGCCGAACCTGGGAAATAGTTCCCACCTTAACGCCGCGATAGCGAACTAGTGCTCCCTTTTGCATTCCACTAGCGTTAACAAATTCCACAATAGCTTTATATGAACCACCAGATGCAGTGAATCTATTTAACCACAGAAAGAGTAATCCAAATACCCCTAGTCCTAGAAGGAGTAGCAACCCCACAGAGCCTTCTCTAAATGTTCGCCCAGACGCATTGGCGAAGCCTCTCGTAGAGAAGAGGTTTGTCATTAGACGTCGCATTTTTTTCCTCCACCCAATAATTAGTTATGAGTTATGAGTTGAATTTAACTTTTAACTCCTTACTCTTAACTTTCTAACTGACGAATTGAATCGGTCCTTGCACACTTCCGCTGATAAATTGTCTAATCAACGGATCTTCAGTGCTATGTATTTCACTAACTGTACCCTGCCACTGCACTCTACCTTCATAGAGAAATATCAGTCTATCAGTTGTACGGCGTATAGTACTGTCTTGGTGCGTAACAACAGCATAGGTACTACAGGCTCCGTGTGTACTTTGCAAATAGCGGATTAAATCTTCTATTACTGTTGAGGCAATGGGATCAAGTCCAGCTGTTGGTTCATCGTATAGTAAAATTTCTGCACCTTCTGTAGAACTATCGGGGTTAGACATAATTGCACGGGCAAAACTTACCCGTTTTCGCATTCCCCCGGAAAGTTCGGCTGGGTAGAGGTTGCTTATTCGTGGCAAACCTACCATCTCCAATTTTTCTTTTACCAAATCTCGAATTCGCGATCGCGGTAGCTTTGAATTTTGATAAAGTAAAAATCCCACATTTTCCTCCACCGTTAGCGAATCAAATAGTGCCGCCTGCTGAAACACCATGCCGATGCCAACCTGTTGGACACCATCTTCAATCAAACCGTCTCGCCGCACTCCTTGCACATAAATTTCTCCTTCATCGGGAGTAAGTAACCCCGCCATTATCCGTAAAATAGTTGATTTACCAGTCCCTGATGGACCAATAATCCCCAGTGCTTCTCCCCGGTAAATGGTCAAGTCTACATTCTCTAAAACTTTATGGCTACCAAAGGATTTAGAAACACCTTTGAGTTCAATCAATGGTTCAGTCATTAGTTATTAGTCATTTGTTAACCAGTGCCTTGGGTGGGTTCCCTTCTCCCGAAAGCAGAGGCTAGCGCCTGCCGTAGGATGCCCGTTCGCGTAGTTATTGGTAGTGTACTGTATGGTATATTATAAGTATATGATTAGCATTTTGATTAACAAACTTTATTTTTTTAGCATAATATTTAGTTATTTGCGATATTTAACGCCTCAGAATCCCCTCCACGTAAGATTGACGAACACACGTAGTAATTTAAAGTCTCAGTAAAAGCAAACTAATACTCCAATTTTAAATGTACATTAGTATATTCATATAATAATATAAATATACTAATTGGGGCTAGAACTACTCCGAGAAAAGCTAATATAATAAAAATTAATTAACAGGTTGAGGCAAAACATAACAATTCTAAATGACAAAATTATTCACTAATATTGTAAAAATTACTGATAAAAATCAAAGTAGAGATTATGAATAGTAATTCAGAGCAGTTTGCAAGTGATAATTCCTCTGGTATTTGTCCTGAAGCCCTGGAATATATGATTAGGGCAAATCAAGGTAGTGTTCCAGCCTATGGAAACGATGAATGGACTCAAAAAGCCACAGATTATTTTCGGGAACTATTTGAAATTGATTGTGAAGTATTTTTTACCTTTAATGGTACAGCTGCAAATTCTTTATCTTTAGCTGCTCTTTGCCAGTCATATCACAGTGTCATTTGTCATGAAACATCTCACATAGAAACAGATGAATGTGGCGCACCTGAATTTGCATCTAATGGCTCTAAACTGCTACTTGGTCAAGGTAAAAATGGTAAGTTAACATCACAGGCTATAGAGGCAATTGTTACTAAACGTACTGACATTCATTATCCCAAACCTAAAGTTATTAGCATCACACAATCAACTGAATTAGGAACTTTATATTCTATTGAAGAACTTTTAGGTATTAAAGAAATTGCGAAAAAGTATGATTTAAAGATTCACATGGATGGCGCTCGCTTTGCAAATGCAGTTGCCGCTATGAATAAAAGCCCTGCTGAAATTACTTGGAAAACTGGAGTAGACGTGTTGTGTTTTTGTGGTACAAAGAATGGAATGGCATTAGGTGAAGCCATTCTTTTCTTTAACAAAGGTCTAGCAGAGGATTTTGATTATCGGTGCAAACAAGCAGGTCAGCTAGCCTCAAAAATGCGGTTTATTTCTGCTCCCTGGTTAGGTTTATTAGAAACTGGTGCTTGGCTAAAAAATGCCAGACATGCTAATCAATGTGCTGAATACTTAGAAAATCAACTATTAAATATAGAAGGCGTTGACTTGATGTTTCCTAGAGAAGCCAACGCCGTATTTGTTAAACTACCACAACAAGTCATTCACACCTTAAAAGCAAAGAACTGGCAGTTTTATACATTTATTGGTGTGGGAGGAGTACGTTTTATGTGTTCTTGGAACACCACAAAATCAAGGATTGATGAATTGATTGGTGATATTAAGAACGCAACTATTTAAAAAATCAAATTTACAAAACCTAAAATAATAAAATAAGTAATTGATTATATTTCTGGTCAAATCTGGCATTAATATCAATCAAAAGTTCATTGAGCAACTACTGGTAATTGAACACTTACGGTAGTACCCATCAAGATATCAGACCAGATTAACAGTTCTCCACCATGAGCATTGACGATGCGTTTGGTAATAGCAAGTCCTAGCCCAGTGCCACAAGGTTTTGTAGAAAAGAACGGCTGACAAAGCTTGGCCAGAACTTCCGATGGAATTGGTTCGCCGCCATTATGGATATTAATGCAGACTTTTTCTGTATGCGAACAGTCTACTTTCCACTTAACAACACCTCCTGCTGCAACTGCCTCGCAAGCATTGCGGACAATATTGATAAATACTTGTTTGAGCTTATCTTTATCTCCCGAAATTTTCACTACAGACGACGCCGGAATAAATTCAATTTGCCGTTCCAGAGCTTCTGGCATTTCACGAATGGATACCAGTAACTCACGAATAAATTCATTCACGTTGAATTCACAAAGTTGCGACACTTGGGGTTTGGCATAAAGCAAAATTTCACTTAGTAAACGTTCCAGACGACTGGACTCACTCAGTGCCAACGCTAATCGCTCTTGAGCAGATTCAGTCAGAATGATTTTTCGGAAATACTTCAATCCCATGATCATTGTAGTCAAAGGATTACGAATTTCATGCACAATAATGGCAGCAAATTCACCAATAGCTACCAGTCGTTCTTGTTCTACTAGTTTGACTTGGGTTGCTCGTAATTCTGCGGTGTGCTTTTCTACCTCAGCCTCCAGAATATGATTAAATTGGCATTGTTGCTGGTAGAGATGATAGTGGTCGATGGCAGTAGCTGCTCGTTCTGCAAATAATTCCACAATCTGGATTTCATCGGCAGAAAACTCGCGTGCCTGCCGATGAAAAGAGCAAATAGTACCAAATACTTGACCTTCGGTAGTTTGCAACGGTATCCCCAGATATGCTAGATAACCCGGTGCAGGTCTGCCGTACTCTGGATTAGCTACAGCATCTTTAACTGCTAATGACCGTCCAAATTGCATAACTGTAGCAATTAGTTGACCATGCAGAGCATAAACACGGGGTGCATCTTCCGCCATTTCGAGACTACTTGCTAGAACAGTTTCAAACCCCTCTTGGCAAAAGGTAACAACTGTCCAATCAACTTCAATCAGTTCGCTGACTCCGCAAGCAATGTTGTGCAGATAGCTACCCAGTTCACCAGTTCGATAGTTTAAAGAAGACAAACGTGCTATTATTTGCCGCTCACGCTGCCAAGTTTGGTTTTGCAACGACATTTCGTTATCACTGGTTTTGCTCATGGATGCCGATTGCATGGGTTATTAAAAATAATTTCAAAACTTAACTGGATAATTATTTCCGGTAGGCTGTAGTAGTTTGATAGAGAAATTTTACTAGAGACATATGCTATTTGCATACAGCAAACTTATGAAATTTTGCTTAAATCAATGTAAATTTATACAACAGTTAAAGAAATATAAATAAGTGATGTCATTATGAGTCAAGTCAAACAATCCCAGAGCATTACGTAAGTGTAGCCCGTTGTAGACATCGCTTGACTTCAGTCTGTTCTATTCACGATGAATTACTCACAGGCTGAAATCTGAGATTTTGCTGAGAAATCCATAAGAACTCTCTAGACCAAATTTCAGCTTTCTCGATATTAATCCTTAGATATCCATAATTTTTCAACTAATTATTTAAGCAATAATCTGTTTAAAGCTCAAACTAAAAGCTATTAATTTAATTAATGTATTGAGGAATTAAAATCATGAATTTTAGACATTTATTAATACTGAGTTTGTCTTCTCTGGTCATGGTTAGCTGTGCCAGCGAAGTATCAAATAGTCAGTCTAAGGAAAGTCCTGTAGCTGTGAATACATCTGTTCCCCTCTCTTCAACTCCGACGAAGACTTTAGCACAGTCTCAGGAATCAACTGCTGTGAAGTCAGGCACCTTTGTTTCTGGAGAACACACAACTCAAGGAAAAGTCAGTCTGACCACTAAAGATGGTAAATCATTTCTAGAGCTTGAGCAATCGTTTAAGACTTCTGAATCAGGGCCAGATTTAGTAGTAATTTTGCATCGTTCAGATAACGTAATTGGTTCAACTAAGCCACCATCCTATCCCTTAAAAAATGGAGGCTATATTATTCTTGCTCCCTTAAAAAAATATAGTGGTGCTCAAAAATATGCCATTCCTAACAACATCAATTTAGCAGATTATAAATCTGCTGCTATCTGGTGTCGTAAGTTCAATGCTACTTTTGGCGCTGCCAATTTGAGTAGTTAAAAATTAATCAAACAATCCAAATTACTGTAGCCTCTTTGTCACTCTTTCAGGCGTATTGGTTTATCTACCTAAGAATAACTGTAATCTAAAATCTGGTTTCATACTCAACTAAGAATTGATTTTCATCCCCCAAATTAGTTGAGCCTCGCATCAAAATTTCGTCATTGAGTCGATATAGCACACTGTAACGCAAAGACTCATCTGTAGCTAAAGCCCGCGATAAAGAAGCAGAGAAGTTTCTATTAATATTAAACACACCCTCTGCTGATAAATTCAAAACCGAAGCTCTGGCTGTTTCATTAGTAGCAGGGGTGGGAAATATCCGAAATTCGCTGAAGCCAACAGCCTGTCCGATCGCAGTAATAGTTCCTTGTAAACCACCTAAAATGGTAGAACTAGCGAAATTAGTCAACCCCTGTGTTGCATCTGTTTGACCAAAAGAATTCAGAATCGAGCCACCCAGCAGAGCAACTATTTCTCCCTTACTACGGCTAGGTTCACTCGTCAGTTGCAGATTGTCGCCCAATTTACTAGCTGGCCCGTTAACTCTTGCTTGAACGCGAACGGTACGTAAAGTACCAAAGTTAGTAGCAGAAACATCGCTGATTTCAGCAGATAATGGTGATTCCAAAATTTGAGTGTTCCTTGCCGATGCTTCCGGTACAATCGCGGTAAGTCGGACATCCAAAGTAGGGTCAAGTCCAAGACTTGGAATAAACCGCGCAGTTTGTTCGTAGCCTCGCGCTAAGGCAAACTCTGTGGAAAATATACTGAGTCGTCCTCCTGTCAAACGAATCACTCCTTCAGGGAGGGGCTTGGCTAATGTACCATTGATCGTCAGGTCGCCTTTGGCCTCAAAATTCAGTATGGGCTGACTCAATGCGGCTCCTCCTGGTACAAAGTCGAGCAAGGACTCAGTGGTAACACGAATATCATCGTCTAGAATTAACCTTAAATCTGCAAACTCTATGGGTAAATTGGGTGGAGTTACTGCACTAGCGTTAGTATCTGCTGTAATCACTGGGCTAGCATTACTCTCTGCCGTAGTTATCTCTTCTCTATTTATGACGTTAGCGTTAGCTTCTGTTGTAGCTGCTGATTTTTTATTAGCAGTAGTCGAGTTTCCAATGATCACCTTACCATCACTCAGTTGAATCTCTCCACCAATTACAGGTTTTAGCGCTGTTCCGCGAATCACGACATCGCCGCCGACACCACCTTCATACAGTCCTGCGAGCTTAAAATCAAGTTTGTCTGCTATTGATACTGTCAGCGGATTCGCTGCGGCTTGCTGAAGATCAAAAATTGGCAGGATACCTGATGCAGTTATTTGCCCTTCATTGTAAGTAGCTTGAATGCTTTCAACACTTACCGTATTGCCATTAAATCGTGCTGTTCCTGTGACATTTGTGAGGGGTTCAGATAAGGTTTCAGCGCGAAAAGTTGCATTATTAAGTGTGGCGTTTCCATTGATAATTGGTTGGTCTAAAGTACCTTGAACGTTTAAATCCACTTGTCCTTGACCGTCTACCCAAGCGACTTGATTGTTGGTAAACAGATTTAACAATGCCAATCCTTCATTGTTCACATTGGCGTTGATGCTGATTTGATTGCTATCTGGTTGCACTGCGGCAAAAGGTAACGGAGCCGGGACGCTACCTGTAACGGTAACTGGCTGCGTTCCTGTCACCAGCAAAGTACTGTCAAAATTCAAGCGAGCATTGTTGTAATCAAAGTTCACCTGTCCTGTTTGCACAGGTTTTTTATTGAGAGTCGCATCCGCCAGCGCCACTGCTCCTTTAACAGTAGGGTCTTGTAAACTACCTGCTAATGTGGCATCAGCATTCACTTTCCCAGTGATATCTATGGGGTATTTTTCGATAAAAGGTTGTAAAAGTGATAAAGGTAAACTTGCTACATTCAACTTTCCAGATAGTTGCTCAGTTCCTAACTGTCCCGAAAACGCCACTAATCCTTGATTGATACCAATACTCAAGGGCGAAAGTGTGACGATACCATCGACAAAAGTGCCTTGAGCAACGACTTGATTAATAGAATACTCACCCCATTGCCAGTTAGCACCTTGAAAATTAAAGCCGACGTTCAACCCAGATTTTAACGAGCCATTAGCTGTAATTGCTCCGCTTAAAGCACCTGTTAATTCTGCAAGGCTGGGCAAAGATGGGCTTTCATTTCTCTCTTCTTGCCGTTGTTCTGCTACCAATGTGGCAATTTTGGAGAAATATTTTAACTGTGCGAGCAAATCTGCATTGGGCAAACTGACAGGCTCAGTGTCAAGTACCTCTGCTCCAGCTAACTTTGGAAGCTGCAATCCACTAGCAAGGTCTTGGAAGCCGAAGACATTAAACGCTTGTAAAAGTCTCTGGATTCTGGTTTGGCTAAAATTAGTTTGAAATTGAAATTGCGGGTCATCCCCTGGTTGCACGCTTCCACTCAGGGCGATGTTGCTATCTCCAATCCGCAATTGACCATTAGTCAAGCTAGCAGTACCATCGGCATAATTAATGCTGCCGCGAAATTCATCGGCTGTAATTCTCGCAATCCGAGGCTGGGCGATCGCAATGTCTCCCGCGATCGCATAATTATTTAGATTGACAACTAAATTTCCCGATAATTGCCCCCCCAAAGGCTTCAATTGATTATTCGGTAAAAAGCCCCCAACCAGAGCGATGGGAAACTGTTGGGCGTTGATGAGCAAGTTATCTCCCTCAACTCTGCCCCTGGCGAGTGCGCCGTCACGCCGAACTAAAAATGAAGTTGGGCGATAATCTGCACCCAAGTCAAGCGCAATCCTGTCTTGCTTCCCAGTTAATCGCAGACTTGCCCCTTGTCCGCCTTGAAAATTCACGTTTCCAGTTAAAACTGGGTCAAATGCCAAGTCACTAACGTTAAAATTCCGCAGCCGGATATTGCCATTAGCTTGCGGAACATCTGGAGTGCCTGTAATTTGTCCCTTAAAATCAACTAGCCCCGCTACTGCTACGTCGCCAGGAACTTGAAAGCCAGTATTTTTTAAGTTGAAATTCTGCGCCAGTACATTTAAATTAAATCCGGCGATTTGGGGTGTACCATTTGGTGGAGACTGAACAGCGATCGCCCCATAAGCACTAAGTCCTGGGGTACTTGCGTTTTCAACTAGAATCTGCTGTCCATTCCACTGAAATTGAGCGGTGAGGGGTTTTGCCAGCAGTGCTACCCCTTGGGAAAGGCGGATTTGTCCGGCGGCGCGAATATCTGCAAGCTGGAAAGATTGCGTTGTGCCTGCTAACTGAATATTACTATTGAGCAGTCCTCGCAGTTGTGGTGAAAAACGGTTGAGTTGAATTTGAGAAGTGTTGACAACTCCTTGCCAGCGTTGTTGTGCAACCTCACCTTTAGCTCTAATTGTACCGCCTGCCACGTTCAAAACTGCATCTGGGAAAAGAATACTCTCTCCTTGTTGAGTAACAACCACTCGTCCTGTAGTGGGATAGGTGGCACCAGGCGCTTGTACCCGCGCTACTGTTTGCAGGTTGCTCAAAGTGCCGGAAATGTTGGCATTTGCCGATACATTCCCAATGGTGATGGAGGGTGAGGATTTGTAGGCTTTTGCGATCGCATCTCCTGGTAAATTTTCGGCTTGCACATCAAATGATACTCTACCTTCGGGTGCAAGCTGAAGTTGACCGTTGCCTGTAACTTGCCCTCCCACCTCTGGATTTGCCTGAAGGCGATCAACATTTACATTTAAGGGTTTATCCAGTGAGCCAGAAATTTTAGCGTTTGCAGATATACCACCAACATTAATTGGAGTTGAGATACCATAACCTTGAGCGATCGCATTTCCTGGTAAACCTTGAGCTTGAATACCTATGTCTACTTGACCTTGGGGAGCCAGTTCAATTTGACCACTGGCTGTAATTTGCCCCCCGGTTGGCGGCGTTACCTGAATACTGGTAATATCAAGTTTCAACGGCTGTTTGCCAAGTGAGCCAGAGACTTGGGCTTTTGCCGAGACATTTCCAACTGCGACAGGAGGAGTAAAACCGTAGCTGCGTGCCAGTACATCCCCTGATATACCATCAGCTTGCACATTAAATATTACATTGCCTTTGTCGCTTAGTTTAGCTTGACCCCCGCCTGTAATTTCACCACCGGCTGCTGGCACTAATTTCAAATTAGAAACGGCAATTTGAGACGCAGTTTCAGATACATTCAAACGGAAGTCAGTGTTGATGGTTTTGAATTCAACGCGGTCAACTTGAATAGGTTTTGTGTTATTTATTGTACCGCTAAGGATTGGCTGCTTAAGTGCGCCGCGTACCTGAATATTTGCTTGAATTTCGCCACTAGCTGCGACGGGTGAACTCACATTCAGCGTATCTAAGATATTTTTTGCACTAACTGGTTTTATCTGAGCCGAGACATTAAAACCTGTTTGAGTATTAATTGTTCCATTAGCCAGAACGGGAACTTTGCCAATATTCGTACTCAGATTTTCTAAAGCAACTGTCTGACCTTGAAATATAAATTTCCCATTAAAATTAGAAGCTTGCTGAGGAATATTTTGAATTTTAGCAGTAACTTGATTAGCTGTAGCCGTTCCTGTAACGGTTATTTCTGACAGATTAGGTGGAATCTCAACCCCCAAGTCAGCATCTAAGCGCCCTGCTTGCAAGGCAATCGGTAACTCAATTAAGCGACTGATATCAGATGCTTGTAAATTTTCTGTTTGAAGCTTCAGGCTAGTTTTTTGAGCTTTTAATTGTGTCTCACCAGCTATTTTCACTGCGCCTCCTCTGGCGAGTTGACCATTCATGTCATAACCAATCCTTTGGTTTTGATCTGAAAATCTGGCAGCACCATTGACTTGAGTTAATATTACTGAACCTTTCGGTTTAGTTGGTGCGGAGGCTGACAACAACTCCACATTTCCATCTTGAATTTGAAGTGTCTGCAACTCGGTTTGAATCGCACCTTTTCCTTCCCCAGCCTTAACTTCAGCAGCAACCCAACGACCATCTTTATCTTGCTGAATATAGACATTAGGCTCAACTAATGTGACATTTAATGCCAGTTTTCGCGTTAAGAGCAGCTCCAAGAGCGAAAACTGCACATCCAAAGCTTTTGCTACTACCTGGTCTGAATCAGTGGGAGTTGCTGGTATCGATAGAGAGCTAAATCTTAAACTAGAGAGCGAAAAACGTTCAACTTTCCCTACTTTTACTGGACGCTCAAGCAATTGCTGAAGATTTTGCTGCACTAATGGTGCTAAATCTTTATATACATAATTTCTAGCCCACCAAGCACCAACTATAATTCCAACCAGTAAAACCCCACCCAGAGCCAAACTGGTACGTCCTAAAATAAGAAGCCACAGACGACGATTAGATGGTTCTTTATTGTTTCCTGAATTTGGAGAGTGCACCATTATTTTTACCAGTACTTTTATCTAGAGTAAGCCAAAAGACAGATTAGCCGCAGTTGTATTGGCAGTCCATAAGCTATGGCTATACAATATATGTCGAGTAACTAATTGTTACCCGACATGAGTTTTCTCGCTTTTCAATTTGAAAATTTTATCTATAGTATAATACTTGATTAGCACTTATTCAATTTGAGCAGTGATTGCATCTATATTTTTTTCAAATTCTCTGGTCGTCCAAATAATTTTTTAATAAACTTTGTCTCCTTATATATTCTCTGAGGAGCTATCTTTTGTAAAGTAATTAATGTCTTTTGATAGATTTCATAAGCTTAAATTGTCAACAATATGATTATTAAATTACTCTATGAGTACTTTTGTATATGTAACCCTGGCTAGAAAATTTAACCTTGTAGAATCTTACCTAACGATAGATGACTGTGATAATTTTAGTTAATGTGCCTTGTGCATAGACACATAACTGCGAAAGGCTTGAATTTAGGTAGAGGCTTGAGGCGACTTCCAAGAGGTTAAATTTCAGAACATAGGTCATTTAATTTTGGACTCAACCAATTAGTCTTAGAATAATAGTAAATCAACTAAATTAAAACCTCCTCTAACTAAACAATCCAGTGAAATAGATGTAATAGGTTTACCTACATTATTTCAAACTCCAACTGATGACTCTTGACAAAATCATGGGTGAAATGATCTACCAGATTCGTATCAGCAAGTTCCAAGTTATAAAAATCTACAGCCTCATGCTCAAAATATGGACCAGCGTGCCAAGTACCCTCATGTAACTTGATAAAGCAATTTCCTGGAATGCGGAAAGCAGCAATTTCCTCTAATGCTGGTTCATTCACATCATTATTAGGAGGACAAACCGCCATTAACCAATCTTTCCCTTCCAAAGAACCTAGACATTGAGTGCATTGAATATGACGAGTAATTTTGTTAAACTTCCGCCCTCTCTTATCCAACCGCATAATATAAAATCGTGGGATTCCATTTTGCAGGTTTAATTTGGCATCTTCTGCATCGTCAGCTTTGCCATCAAGACTTGCAGAAATCACCTGTCCGTAACGTCGGAAGTTTTCAGAAGTAACCCGTTGTGCCTGTAATTGTTGGACTGTTTGTAATCTGCTCATATCAAATCTTTTTTGAGATTACTTAGGTTTATTTTCTCTTAGAATGACTGAATTTTATCCAGTTATCAAAGTAAATTCCTAAATTGTCAAAAAATAACCTCAGCTAGCTAGATAACTACGTACTTGTTCCTTTTGGCGTCTTAGGAGACTGAGAGCTTTTTGTTCTATTTGTCGCACTCGTTCTCGACTAATACCCATGCGATCGCCAATCTGTGCTAGAGATAGTTCATATCCATCACTCAGACCAAAGCGCAAGGTTAATATTTCTCGCTGCTGGGGAGACAGTTTTGCTAACAAGTCTTGTAAGTCTTGGTGGAGAGATTCTTCAACAGCGTAGTCTTCGGGAGAAGGTCCATCATCCTCCAGTATGTCCTGCAATTCTGTATCTTGTTGTTCACCAACTCGCGCCTCAAGGGAGAAAGGTTGACGGGCTAAGTATAAACACTCCCGAACCTGGACGGGTGTCAAAGATAACGCCTTAGCAATTTCAGCAGTATTGGGAACTCTACCTAGTTGTTGAGATAATTCTCGCTGCACTCGCTTAATTTTGTTCAGTTTCTCAAAGACGTGGATAGGTAAACGAATTGTACGTCCTTGTTGAGCGATCGCTCGGGTGATTCCTTGACGAATCCACCAGTAAGCGTATGTAGAAAACTTATAACCAAGAGCGGGATCAAATTTATCTACTCCTCGCTCTAAACCCAAAGTACCCTCTTGAATTAAATCCATAAATTCCAAGTTACGGTGCTGGTATTTCTTCGCTACTGCTACCACTAACCGGAGATTAGCCTGAATCATTTTCTGCTTGGCTTGGTGTCCTAAATTTAGCTGTTGCTCTAGCACTTCAACACTTAACTCTACCTGATCTGCCAATTCTTGTTGTGTGGGTTGTTGCTTTAATTTTTCAGCCAATTCTTCCTTAGCCGCTAGCAAATTCATCATCTGTTGCACTTGTTGGGCAAAAATAACCTCTTGATCTCGAGTCAACAAATCTACACGCCCGATCTCTTGCAGATAACTACGCACAATATCATCTGTAGCTCGAGGTTTTTTATCTGCGGCTAAACTTTTTTTCTTCGTTTTTTGAACTTCGGTAGGTGGAGATGTTAAGTTGCTCATGGTTATTTGCTCCTCTGTAACCTCATGAATTTATTGGTATCAAGTCTACATATTCAGACTCATAGCCATTTCACACTTAATGAATTCTTGCCTATGATACATTACAAGTCAATTCTTGGAGATAATAAACCCAAAATCAACCTACTCTCTAATAATAACATTATCACCACTGATAAATCAATTACCCAAAGTATCATCACCATATCATTTGAACCAACTTCACTTGTTTATTATTGATTATTGCATCCCTTACAAACATAATTATGTCTGTTGGTTTTTCCAATACTATTTAAGAAAAAATCCCAAATTGCCTGGTTACATATTTAATTACGAAAAAAACCTTAGCAGTAAACCTAAATAAAACTCGTAGTTATCACTTAGCTTATAAATCTTCTTTTTGTAGCAATATATTTTTATCATAATATCTCTCCTTAAGAGTCTGGTTAAATTTACTTTTTCCTAAATGAAGAATCAATCAAATCATAAAATTGTCTATTTACTACCTCTGATTTTTTGCTAGATAATCCAATCACATACTCAACAAAAGCATTATCATAGTTTTCTAAAATGTATTTTAATAAAAACGAATGGCGGCATAATTCTATAGTTTTTTGGAAAACAAAATTATTCAAGCTATATTTACAGTCACTTCTCTGTTAGGAAGTTACTAGATTATTTTTGTTGTAAAATTCACTAATAGCTATAACGCAAAACGTATCCAGTCACGTAACATAAACTTTAAATAAATTCAGGATCACGATAACACGGATATCTATAGGACTCATATTTGATTTTTGAACAAACTCAGTACAACTCAAAGGGACTTCTTCTCTACTCCCCACTCCTCACTCCCAGCCTACGCAAATAATTTCAGAAATCAAATCGGATTGCTATATAATAATTACACTTGTGCCATACTGCACGCAGGCATCTGTATCGGTGCGGTGTTATCAATGTAGTTACTGCTAGTGACATTCTTTGGAATAAAAGTGTTAACAGTGGTCACATTAACACCAAGGGCAATACTTGGCAAGACAGTAATACCCACGATCGCACTAAATATCGTATTGATGAAGCGAAAAGATTTATGTTGACAGGTGGGCGGTTGAGTGTTATGTAGCAAGCATTCACCTCATTGGTGCATAACCCGATATGAACTGTCTTTTCTGAGAATGTCCAATCCTTGACAATTATTGCGGATATCTCGATCAACTTTAAGAGATTACCTATATCAAAATTTAGTAACTGTTACACTAATACCAGAATCTAGTTTAGGAACCTTGAGATACTCAATTGGCTCAGTATTTTGAGAACTTTGGGTGTTTGTTGGCTTCTGACATTGCTTAAAGAAATCGCCTGGGTTATTGATGAATTCAAGCGGGTTAAGGTTTTGGCATCCTCGCTCCTGGACTGCCGAAATTGATTCAGCAGCTTGTTTAAGATTATTAGTCTGTCCGATAAAATTACTCCATGTAGTGGTAATCGTAGCTGGTTCCGTCAACAAAACTTCAGCCTGATTGCGATAGTGAAACGGCTCGTTCAGAGCATCGCTTGTTGGAATGGGAACATTCTCTTGGTTGGCATAAGCAGTCTGTGTGACTGCAAGTGCGCTAATCACAACGACTAAGACGATAAAAGAAGATTTCATAATTAAATTTCTTGAGATTATCAGTTTAATAATGACAATTGGCTAGATACAAAAGCCGGAAAATAGGAGCCTGGTTTAAGTACTTCAGCCTAACACAGGTAGTAAAAAGTATCATTAAACTTCATTAAACCAACTTTAATCACGTTGGAATTTTACACTCCCATGTTATTTACCTCCTTCTGAACACTAGCCGCCGACAGTGGCAAACCCACTCCGAAGTCCAGATGAGAGCGATCGCCGCTCCGAATTAGTGGCAAAGAAAAGATTGATGAGTATTAAAGCGCAAAATTAGCCTAAACTATAACGTATGTTCGATTTAAATCAACCAACCATGCCTTAACATATCAATAGTATAGACTTTAAGATTAATATATAACGATTGTTCGATATAAATAATGAACTGAGTTATGCCTAAGATTGTTGACCATGAGCAATACCGTAAAGAACTGCTTGACAAATGCTTTGATTTATTTGCCCAAAAAGGCTATGGTTCCATCACTATGCGCCAGATTGCTGAAGGATTAGGCGTTTCTACGGGTACGTTGTATCACTATTTTCCTAGCAAGCAAGCTTTATTTGAACAATTAGCCCAAGAGATATGTGAACAGGATTTAAGCGTAGCATTGGTTGAATTGGAAGGAGTGCAAACGCTGCAAGAAGCAATGGAGGCACTAGGAAGATACCTGGTGACAAACGAAGATTATTTCATTAAGTGGACTTATATTTGGATTGATTTTTGTCAACATCAAGATTCTCAGGAAATGCTGAATAATAGTGTTTTTAAGCGTACAAATCAGCGATACCAGCAGGCAACCTGCGAGTTTTTGGGTATTCAAGATGCAGTATTAGCTTCTTTTGTGTTGACCTTTGTAAATGGTTTAATTCTGGAGAAATTATGGGGTAATCAAACAATTGATTTTATTGAACAATGTACGCTGCTAGGCAAAATGCTGACTGCATATTTGCCACAAGACACAGCAGGAGTTGTGAGTCAAACAGACTTTCAGAGCTAGATTGTGGATCTCACTAAGTTGTAAACTGCTGTATGTCTAATCATCATTAATGATCGGAAATTAATTGTTGAATAAGTATTATTTTCTACCCCTATTGGCTTAAGGAGAACAAAAGAGATGGTTGAAAAGCTGTCGTTCAAAGCTGACAAAAGAGGTCTAATTGCATTAGTAATTGCAGCTACTGCTATTATTGGTGGAATTGTTTACTATGGTATTTCTCAATTTGGGCAAGTTAGTCAAACAGCCTCATCCAAGGCAGTATCAACTACGCGCAGTAGACAAAAAGTAACAGCATTAGGAAGACTGGAACCAGAAACAGAGGTAATTAGCTTATCTGCACCTCTGGCTTTAGATGGCGATCGCGTTGCCCAAATCCTAGTCAAAGAAAGCGATCGCGTTCAATCTGGAAAAGTGATCGCAATTTTAGATGCACGCGATCGCTTACAAACTGCTGTAGTACAAGCCCAACAACAAGTCAGAGTTGCCCAGGCTAAACTCGCTCAAGTTCAAGCAGGAGCAAAAGTCGGAGAAATTCAAGCCCAGCAGGCAAGTGTTGAACGCCTCGAAGCCCAATCTCAAGGAGACAGAACAGAGCAACAGCAAGCGATATTCCGTATAGAGGCACAGTGGCAAGGAGACAGAATAGCGCAACAGGCAACCATGAAAAAACTAGAGGCAGAACTCAAAAATGCCCAAGCCGAACATCAACGTTATCAGCAGCTATATTTCCAAGGAGCAGTTTCTAACTCTTTGTATGACACCAAGGGCTTGACAGTAGAAACTGCCAAACAGCAAGTAGACGAAGCCAAAGCAGTTCTCAACCGAATTAACACCACTGCTAGCAAACAACTAGCCGAAGCCAAAGCAGCACTCACCCGCACCAACGCTACTGGTAGCAAACAAGTTAGCGAAGCCAAAGCCACCCTAACTAGTATTGCAGAAGTTCGACCTGTAGATATAGCCGCAGCCAAGACAGAAGTTGAGAATGCGCTCGCTACACTCAAACATATTCAAACCGAGTTGGCGGGAGCTTACATCAAGGCACCGATAGCGGGACAGATTATCAAAATTCATACACGAGTCGGAGAAAAAATTAGTGATTCTGGCATTGCAGACTTAGCGCAAACAAACCAGATGCTAGCAATAGCAGAAGTTTATCAAACCGACATTGGAAAAGTAAAACTGGGACAACAGGCAGTGATTAGCAGTCAGGCATTTCCTGGAGAACTGCGAGGAAGCGTTACCCAAATTGGCTTGCAGGTGAATAGACAAAACGTTTTCGGCAACCAGCCAGGGGAGAACCTTGATCGCCGAGTAATTGAGGTGAAAATTCGCCTTACTCTTGAAGACAGCAAGCGAGTTGCAGGTTTCACCAACTTACAGGTACAGACAGCAATTAAAATTAATTCGTAATTCGTAATTAAGTTTTAGCAAGGGTTTCAGACGTTACAAATGGGTGGTTTATTCACACCGTGTTGTACTAGGTTATTAAGGGATTTTTTTCAATATGTTTTCTAAACTATTTCGCAAAACACCGCTAGCATGGCGGCAGTTAATGAAAGAAAAAACCCGTTTGGTTGTAGCAGTTGCAGGTATTACCTTTGCCGATACGCTGATGTTTATTCAGTTGGGTTTTGAAAGTGCGCTTTTTGATTCAGCTATGAAACCTCATCGCAATTTACAAGCAGATTTGGTTTTAATTAATCCCCAATTTCAAACCCTATTTTCCGTAAAAAACTTTTCTAGAGAGCGACTGTATCAAGCATTGGGTTATGAGGGCGTTCAATCAGTCAATTCTGTCTATATCAACACCGGACAGTGGAGAAATCCAAAAACCCGTCTGGATCGTGCAATCTTGGTTTGGGGTGTCGATCCAGTAGAACCCGCATTCAAATCAATCGAAATCAAACAAAATCAGGAGCAGCTTAAACAGTTGGATCAAGTTCTGTTTGACCAGGCGGGGCGTCTAGAATACGGAACAGTTGGCGATATCTTTAAGAAAACGGGCAACTTTGAGACAGAATTGAATAACAGAGCCGTCAACGTCAAGGGCTTGTTTAGTGAGGGTGCTTCTTTTGCTGCTGATGGCAACGTCATCGCTAGTGACTCTACCTTTCTCCGGCTATTTCCAGAGACAAAACCTGATCGCATTGCAGTTGGATTGATCGCTCTTAAACCGGGAATCAATCCAGAAAAAGTGCGATCGCAACTTGCCCTTGATCTGCCTAAAGATGTCAGAGTACTGACTCCAGAAGAGTTTGCCAAAGTGGAGAGAAGTTACTGGCAAGCCAGTACTCCCATTGGTTTCATTTTTGGTTTAGGTGTAGGAGTCGGGTTTATCGTTGGCATTGTGATTGTCTACCAAATCCTTTACTCTGATGTTTCTGACCACTTGCCAGAATACGCCACCCTCAAAGCAATGGGATACACCGATAACTATCTGTTGGGAGTCCTAATTCAAGAAGCATTTTTATTAGCTGTCTTAGGTTTTCTTCCTGGATTCATCCTTTCTTCTGGATTATATCAAGTCGCCTACGCTGCGACACTGCTTCCTATTTTCATGACAATAGAACGAGCGATACAGGTTTGGATTTTGACTGTGATCATGTGTAGTATTTCCGGGGCGATCGCTATGCGAAAGCTACGAGCTGCCGACCCTGCCGATATTTTTTAGTATCATACCAATTTGAAAAAAGAATGCAACAAATAGACCATCTGTAGAGACACGATTCATCGCGTCTTTACCTAAGGATGTGTTGCAATAATTAATTGAAATGGTATCAGAAGCAGGAAGTTTGAAGTTCTGAGGTGGATGAACGAGTATCAAAGGTGGATGAATAATATTTTAACTTTCTCTATCTCTATACTCCTTGTGTCAACCGTAGTCTATTAATCTAAAAATCGTTGTAAAATCCTATGTTGCAAAATTCTTTACCAGTAACTTTAAACTCAACGCTTTCGGCTTCAGAACCCGTAATTGCTGTCCGCAACCTCAACCACTATTTTGGTGAAGGTGCGCTTCGCAAACAAGTATTATTTGATATTAATTTGGAGATTAAGGCTGGGGAAATCGTGATTATGACTGGCCCCTCCGGTTCAGGAAAAACTACCCTATTGACCCTGATGGGTGGACTACGCTCTGCCCAAGAAGGTAGTCTAAAAATCTTAGGAGAGGAAATCTATGATGCCAAAAAACTGCAATTAACCAAGCTTCGCCGCCAGATTGGCTATATTTTCCAGGCACATAACCTGATGACTTTTTTGACAGCTAAAGAAAATGTGCGAATGTCACTAGAGTTGCATGACAAATTTCTGAATCGGGATATCAATGCTCAAGCGATCGCCATTTTGTCAACTGTCGGTTTAGCAGATCGTGTAGACTATTACCCAGAGAAACTATCTGGGGGGCAGAAACAACGGGTAGCGATCGCTCGTGCCTTAGTCAGCCATCCTAAGATTGTCTTAGCAGATGAACCCACTGCTGCACTCGACAAAAAATCTGGGCGCGATGTCGTAGAAATAATGCAGAAGCTAGCCAAAGAACAAGGCTGTACAATTTTGCTAGTTACCCACGATAACCGCATCCTCGATATTGCCGATCGGATCATTTATATGGAAGATGGTCAACTCAAGACCAATGACATAGATACAGCCACAACAAATAACTAGCAACGCTGCGACTTCTCTCCAAATAGAGCAACTGCTGTCCTCGTGCCCTCTACCTGCTTCGGTAAATTATGAATTATGAATTAGCATGACCAAGTATTTCCGCTCCAATGTTGATGCAATGGCTAGCTATATTCCTGGTGAGCAGCCAGGGCGCGGTACACAGATCATCAAACTCAACAGCAACGAGAATCCCTATCCTCCTTCCCCTGCGGCCTTAGCTGTGCTGCGGAATATCGACGGGGAATGGTTGCGGCGGTATCCAGAACCATTCGCAGAGGAGTTCCGGCAAGCTGCAAGCAAGGTTTTGGGAATTCCTAGTGATTGGATAATTGTGGGAAATGGCAGTGATGAATTGTTGAGTGTAGTGATTCGAGCCTGTGTAGCACCTGGGAGGAAGGTAGTCTATCCGATGCCAACTTACGTACTATATGAGACATTAAGTAAGATGCAGGCTGCGGAAATTATTGAGATTGCCTACAGCGAGGACTACAGTTTACCCCTGGAAGAACTAGCTGCTGCCAATGGATGTGTGACATTCATTGCGTCGCCCAACAGTCCATCAGGGCATCTGGTGTCAACAGATGACTTGCGAAAATTAGCCAGCCAATTATCTGGAGTTTTAGTGATTGACGAAGCATATATAGATTTTACCCAAGAGAATGCATTAACTTTGGTAAAAGAATACGAAAACGTCATCGTGATTCGGACACTTTCTAAGGGGTACTCGTTGGCAGGATTGCGACTAGGCTTTGGGGTAGCGAATCCCAAACTATTGCAGGGATTGTTTAAGGTGAAAGATAGCTATAACATAGATGCGATCGCTTGTGCAGTTGGGACGGCTGCTATTAACGACCAAGCTTATAAAAATGCTTGTGTGACAAAAATCAAAGCATCACGGACTAAGTTAGCAACAGACTTGAAACAATTAGGTTTTCATATTTGGGATTCCCAAACTAACTTCTTGCTGACACAGCCAAGAGAAGGAAACGCGGAATATCTTTATCAAAAACTAAAGGAACGGGGAATTTTAATCCGCTACTTCAAGCAGCCTGGACTAGATGATAAATTACGTATTACTGTTGGTACTGATGAGCAAAATCAGGCTTTAGTAGAAGCGCTGATTTATTTGTTGGGGAGTGGGGACAAGAGGATTCGTGACAGTTAAAAATGAGATTTATTTTGTCAATCTTATGAATAATATATTATGATGCTGGATAAACAAAAACAATGGTCAGAAAAAAGTTTGACTCTATTTTTCTTACCAACTTACTCTCCCGAATTAAGTATTATTGAAATCTTGTCGCGTTTTATGAAATATAATTGGCTGAAAATAGATGCTTATCAGAGGTGGGAAAGTTTAGTTAAAGCTGTGAAATATATATTTAACAACTTTGGAACTGAATATATAATTAATTTTGCGTAACCATTTAGGATTGCTATAGTTCACCATGCACGCTTACAACCAGATGAAATAAAAAAATAAAAATATTTTTAAGCGCTAATTCTAAAGAATTTGGCAGAGGTGAAGTTATACAGGTTTTACAAGATACTGGTATTCAGTATTTCAATAAAACTCAAAACCTCCTTGGTTGCCTACAATCTCAATCAAATTGATTACACGATTCGTGGATTGAAATTATGAAAAAAATCAGAATCTATTCTAGGGTTTTCGGAGGAATGAATCATTGAAAAGCAAAGCACTTGGCCAATTCTGCTGCGCTTTTTTTGCTGTATTGCAACTACCATTTTCATTAATCCGACCATTTAGCTTATTCGGGCATTCTTGGCGAATTTCAGATAGTTTATCAAACCATCTCGGATGATTAATACAAGTTGCTCCGTCTGGTTGCCAAGCTGCCTCAAAAACCATCTTGTTGTTGGGAGTTGGTTTTTGAATATTTAGCACATCATGTACGTCAATTAAAGTCTCATCTCTAGTGTGAGCTTTACCGTTACCACAGTAATCAGCACGTACCATGCGAGTACAAGCTTGGTGATAGTCTCGGAGTGGTTTTCCTTGGAAGCTCTTCCAAGGCTTATAGCCAAAGCGAACGCATTTAGCCAGCGCCCCATTTGTACAACCAAATGTGAAAATATCACTTGATTCTATATGTTTTCCGGTTTCATCCCACGAACCGGAAAGTGAAATCGCCTTAGCAACCTTGTTGACATCGGGCTGACATAAATTTTTCCATTGAGAATCAGTTTGATCTTGATAAAAAACTGTGTAAAGATATGTCTCTTTTTCTGGATCTTTTGGATCTAGTTCTACATCTTTAATTTGAAATTTCTGTTTTCTTCCCTGTTCATCAAATGCTGTTAATTCTGTTCCTTTTAAATCTTTACCTTTGATAATTACAGTTTTTTCACTAGCAATTGATGGTTTCGCCTGTGGTTGAACATTTTTACTACAGCTTAAAAGCGATATTAATAAGATGATAATCAGACTAGCTATAAGTAATTTTTTCATAGCTTGAATGCTCCAATAAAGAACATTCTGATTTATAGCAAATAAATAAACTTTTGCCCTTTAGACAGTTATCTTAGAAATAAAAAACCCATTAAAAATTAGACGTAAACCCTTTTAACCTTCAGTTTCAGAGGGGATAAAAGGGTGTACTACGAATTATATGAGACTGGTATAAAATATTTTCCTTGCAGGTAAAAGACTACTAATATGGGGTTTAAACCCTACAATAACACCTATTTCACGCCAACCCTTTGTACAGCAACCAACTGTCCACCTTCAACTTTGAGGCTTTGCAGTTGCGTTCCTTGCAAGGTCAAACCGTTTAGACTAGTACCGTTTACACTGATGCCGTTCATACTAATGCCGTTCATACTAACGCCGTTCATACTAATGCCGTTCACAGCAAGTTTAGCATTAGCTACTCCACAAAAAGCTATAGTAGACAATGCGGCGGTGACACCAATCGTTAAAAGGTGGTTTTTCATAAAAAATCAGCCTCGAAGAGTTTTGTATATAATTTTAATATCAAAATTATGCATGAATGTAGAATTTTGATATAAAATTTTACATATTACATATATTATTTAGAATTATTGCATAAATCTTTGCGCTTACCCTAAATCCCTCTGCCAAACTTGAGCTATCTATGACTCAGATATTTCTTAACATTTCAAATATAGCAATCCTGAATTATTGGTGAGAAACAAGATCCCCAACTTATGTAAAAAGTCGGGGATCTGCGGATTGCAATTCTAAAAAATCAAATAGGATTGCTATAGCAATAACTCACGTTCCGCCTATCGCTTATAGCATTGACCCTAATTAGACAGAGTTCCAGTAGATTTAATTCTATGAAATCAGCATCCATTTTTCTTACAATTAAACGTTTTTGGTCGGCGATAATTCTGACTTCAGCAATAGCATTTACAGTTACGGCCTGCAACCCGTCGAATTTCAAAAGCGCGGCTGCTCAAGTACCGCAAATCGTCACCGCAGTTTTGAGTGAGCCTTCAACTTTTAACTATGCTCTGAATGAGTCAGCATATAGCGTTTTTGGCTTCCTCTATGACTCATTGATTAATGAAAATCCTATAACTACAAAACTAGAGCCTGGTTTAGCAGAATCTTGGGAAGTTTCTGAAGATGGGCAACGAATTGTAATCACACTGCGATCAGGAATTAAGTGGTCAGATGGTAAGGCAATGACTGCTGATGATGTTGTCTTTACTTATAACGAAATCTACCTCAATCCTAAAATTCCCACCTCTCTAAAAGATGCTCTAAAAGTTGGTGATAAAGGCACTTTGCCAACGGTGAAAAAAATTGATGAGCGTCGGGTCGAATTCACCATACTTGAACCGTTTGCTCCTTTTTTAAGATATGTAGGTGGCATTCCAATTATGCCTGCCCACGCTCTCCAAGAAGCGATTCGCACAACTGGAACTGATGGAAATCCTAAGTTTCTCTCAATGTGGGGAACAGGCACTGATCCGAAACAAATTGTTGGCAATGGCCCTTATGTAATGGAAAGTTACGTTTCCAGTCAACGAGTTATATTCCGGCGCAATCCGTACTACTGGCGCAAAGATGCTCAGGGCAATCATCAGCCTTACATTGAGCGCATTGTTTGGCAAATTATTGAATCCACTGAAAACCAGTTGATTAGTTTTCGCTCTGGGCAATTAGACGATTTGGAAGTTGCTCCTGAAGGTTTTAGTTTACTAAAGCGAGAAGAAAAACGAGCGAAGTTTGAAATTTATAATGGCGGGATTGATACAAGTACGACTTTTATTGCTTTCAATCTTAGTAAAGCTAAGAATTCTCAGGGTAAGTCTTTAGTAGATCCAATTAAATCTAGCTGGTTTAATAAAAAGGAATTCAGACAGGCGATCGCTTATGCCCTTGATCGAGAAACGATGAAAATAAATGCTTTTCGGGGACTGGGTGAACTGCAAAATTCATTTGTTTATGTCAAAAGTCCCTATTTCCTCGCTCCAGATAAAGGGTTAAAGGTATATAATTTTGATCCAGAAAAAGCGAAGAAATTACTATTACAAGTTGGGTTTAAATATAATAACCAAAATCAGCTTGTAGATGCTGATGGTAACAAAGTTAGATTTACAATCTTAACAAATTCGGAAAGAAAAGTTAGAGGAGATATGGCATCTCAAATCAAACGGGATCTCGGTAAGATTGGGATTCAAGTAGATTTGCAAATTCTCAGCTTCAATTCTTATCTAGAAAAACTGAAAGTTACGCAGAATTGGGATTGTTACCTTGGAGGATTTGCTGGAGGAGGTACTGAACCCCACGGCGCTAGCAATATCTGGAGGATTGCCGGTGCATCACACGCATTTAATTTGGGGCCACAACCGGGAGATCCACCGCTAACTGGCTGGGAAGTTTCCGACTGGGAAAAGCAAATTGACAGCCTTTACATTAAAGGCGCACAAGTATTAGATGAAAATAAGCGCAAGGAGATTTATTATGAATATCAGCGCATTGCCTCAGAACAGTTGCCGTTTATTCATTTGGTAGAGAGATTGAATCTGCAAGCGGTGCGCGATCGCTTCCAAGGTATTCGATATACTGCTCTTGGTGGCCCATTCTGGAACCTCTACGAACTGAAAGTAATTGATTAGTCATTGGGCATTGGGCATTGGGCATTGGGCATTGGGCATGGGTTACACCTCATCTCCCCTGTCTCCTACCCTACGGCAAGTTAAAGCGACATTCCCCCAGCCTTCTTCTTTAATTTTGAAATTTTGAATTGACTTCTCCCTCATCTCCTTTATCATGACCGATGAAAAAGCTTTGCGATCGCTCCTTGAAGCAGTTGCCAATGGTAAAGTTACGCCAGATACGGCATTAAATTCACTCAAAGACTTAGCTTACGAATCTGTAGGTGAGTTTGCCAAAATTGACCATCATCGCCAGCTAAGAACTGGTTTCCCAGAGGTGATTTGGGGGCCTGGTAAAACTCCTGACCAAATTGCTCAAATTATGGAGGTGATGCGCCTCCGTAATCCGGTGGTGATGGCAACTCGCATTGAACCAGCAGTTTATGCCGCACTGGAATCAAAAGTTAGTGGTTTGCGATATTACGAATCGGCGCGAATTTGTGCGATCGCTCCTCCTACTATCGAACCACAGTTCGAGGGTGAAATTGGCATTCTTTCTGCTGGTACCGCCGATTTACCCGTTGCTGAAGAAGCAGCTGTAACTGCTGAACTTTCCAGTTTCCGCGTCCAGCGCCTCTGGGATGTTGGCGTTTCTGGGATTCACCGTTTATTGAGTAACCGCCACGTTATTGAGTCAGCATCGGTGTTGATTGTCGTGGCGGGGATGGAAGGCGCTTTACCCAGCGTTGTCGCTGGTTTAGCGAGTTGTCCTGTAATTGCCGTACCCACTAGCATCGGTTATGGCGCAAGTTTTGGCGGTCTAGCACCTTTATTGACAATGCTTAACTCTTGTGCTGCGGGAGTAGGCGTAGTAAATATCGATAATGGTTTTGGTGCAGCAATGTTGGCAGGGCAAATTTTGCGGACAGCCGAGAAATTAAGCAAATTTTATTCACCTTGAGAATTGATTTCTGTCACCTTGATCTGGTTAATCTGTTCTACGGTTAACCCAGTAACTCTTACCACTACTTCCACAGACATTCCCTCGCGTAGGAGATTGATAGCTACACAGCGAATACCTTCAGCAGTGAATGTTGTTTGTTGCAGATAAATCACCACTTGGCGCGATCGCTTGCGAGGAAAACGGCGATATACTCATAGCCGATAATCAATCATCCGAAATGGAATGTGGTTAATTACTGGACATCATCTGCAAGTAGAGGTTATGACATAAAAATCTTCTCGGTAACTAAGTATGAACTACTTAAATGATTTGATGTCTCCCTTACTTTGGCATTTGCCTGTAAATTTAACAGCACTAGCACAAACAATTACTGACCCAGACCTGATGGGTCAGATGCAAAAATCTTGGAACCACTTTATACAGACAGGTCAAGTGTGGGCATTGTTGATTGGTTTAGTCATTGGCTATATGATTCGGAATCTAACTAGCTACGGTTAAATTTAAAAGTTAGGAATTAAAAGTTAGGAGTCAAAAACTTATAACTTTTAACTCCTAACTCTTAACTCTCGTCTTCTCCCCTTACGTCTATGACCAAAGAACAAAATTGGAGTCCACGGTTTGAATCAGCGTTGCATCCAGCGATCGCGCGTTTTAATGCCAGTATCGGTTTCGATATTGAATTAATCGAATACGATCTAACTGGTTCTCAAGCTCATGCCAAAATGCTCGCTCACACGGGCATTATCGCCCCAGAAGAAGCAGAGCAACTGGTTGCAGGTTTAGAACAAATCCGCCAAGAGTACCGCCAGGGAAAATTTCACCCTGGTGTCGATGCTGAAGACGTACATTTTGCCGTTGAAGGACGACTGACGGAAATTGTCGGCGATGTGGGTAAAAAGCTGCATACGGCGCGATCGCGTAATGATCAAGTTGGCACCGATACCAGACTCTACCTGCGCGACCAAATCGAACAAATCAAAAGCCAATTGCGAGAATTTCAAGGTGTTTTACTGGATATAGCTGAACAGCACATTGAAACTCTAATTCCTGGCTATACTCACCTGCAACGCGCTCAACCCGTGAGTTTAGCTCACCACCTCTTGGCTTACTTTCAAATGGCGCAACGCGACTGGGAACGCCTGGGTGATGTTTATCGCCGCGTCAATATCTCACCTTTGGGGTGTGGTGCTTTAGCTGGAACTACTTTTCCCATCGATCGCCACTACACAGCTAAACTCTTGGATTTTGACGATATTTATGCTAATAGCCTCGATGGAGTGAGCGATCGCGATTTTGCAATCGAATTCTTGTGTGCTGCTAGTTTGATCATGGTTCATCTTAGCCGCCTTGCAGAAGAAGTCATTCTTTGGTCGTCTGAAGAATTCCGGTTTGTTACCCTCAAAGATAGTTGTGCTACTGGTTCCAGCATCATGCCCCAAAAGAAAAACCCCGATGTACCAGAATTGGTACGCGGGAAAACGGGGCGTGTATTTGGTCATCTCCAGGCGATGTTAGTGATTATGAAGGGGCTACCCCTGGCATATAACAAAGACCTGCAAGAAGATAAAGAAGGTTTATTTGATAGCGTCAATACAGTCAAAGCCTCTCTAGAAGCAATGACAATTTTGCTCAGGGAAGGCTTGGAATTTCGTACTCAGCGTTTGGCGCAAGCCGTGACGGAAGATTTTTCTAATGCTACCGATGTCGCAGATTATTTGGCAGCACGGGGCGTCCCTTTCCGGGAAGCCTATAACCTCGTGGGTAAGGTGGTAAAAACTAGTATTGCCGCAGGTAAACTTTTGAAAGATTTGAAATTAGAAGAGTGGCAACAATTCCATCCAGCATTTACAGCAGATATTTATGAGGCGATATCCCCTCGTCAAGTTGTGGCAGCCCGCAACAGTTACGGAGGTACTGGCTTTGTACAGGTCACTAAAGCACTCATAGCTGCCCGCGCTCAAATCGCTGTCGAGTAATAAATAAGGGCGTACAAATAAAATAAATGTACGCCCTAAAAACTAAATAACAAGGATTGAGGTAGACAATCAGCTTAGTCAGTGTCAGCTGCTGTTGCTGCGCCTTCTTCTTCTTCACTCTTCGGTGGTCTTTGTTGGAACCTTCTCTGCATTCTTCCTGTAGTAGTCCGTTTACGAAACTTCCGGGCATACGCCTGGTTCCGTAGCGCCTTTTCTTTTTTCGGGTTACGGCGCTTGGCCATGTTCACCTCATTAAATAAACAACAAAAAAGTAGCAACTAGGCATCACGTAGGTAATACCAGTTACCAATGTTATTGATATACTTCTAGCCTAGTGCAGCAATCAATATGCTTTAAACAGTGTCCTAGTCTACCGCATTCAATATTGTGATGTCAATAAAAATTTATAATTATGTTCCTGCTAGCTAGACTAAAAATACTCTTTTTTAAATTCAGAAGTTCAAATACATATAGCAATCCGATTTGATTTCTGAAATTATTTGCGTAGGCTGGGAGTGGCGAGTAGGGAGTGGGGAGTAGGGAAGAAGTCTCTTTGAGTTGTACTGAGTTTGTTCAAAAATCAAATATGAGTCCTATATAAATTACCTAACTAGTTGTTGTTTTTGGAACAAAACAAGTATTTTTTAACAAAAAATTTAACTAGGCTAACTAGGCAATAGTTAGAGCATACAAATTACCAATCAAATATTATAATATTATCCAAACATTAAAATTAATAAATTTCAACTTTATATATTATTTTTTTAATACATAGTGAAAAATCACTATTGATGGCTAGTTTGGTTAAGGCGAATGCTAGCTCGAAACTGAAAATTTTTCTTATTTAAGAATTATGTATATATGAATACAGTGCTTCTATTAAAACTTAATGTTAAAATTAACAATATTCTACGTAAATCGTTAGAATAAAAATCTCAATCCACAAACATTCATTTTTGTGTAAAACAAAACTCAATCAAAATTCGATTGGTTGAGTATATGTAAGTGGTAGAGAACTATAGAATACAACATAGAAATTTTGAAGATTGAACGTTATTGCTTTTTTCCCGGCAGCTGTGCAGTCCACACGTAGCTTATGGCGTATTGGACAAACAATATTGGGTATTATATTTCGTCATCCTATTACTGGCACTAGTATCATCCCAATTTTACCCGATGGTCGGATAGTACTGATCCGGCGGCGTGACAATGGTCTTTGGGCATTACCTGGAGGAATGGTGGATTGGGGAGAAGATATTCCCAATACAGTTCGCCGAGAATTGAAGGAGGAAACCGGACTGGAGTTGGTGAAAATTAGCCGTTTGGTAGGAGTTTACTCTTCACCAGACCGTGATCCTCGAATTCATTCAATTTGTGTTGTGGTTGAAGCCGCGGTGCATGGAACAATGGAGATTAAAGATACTTTGGAAGTCATGGAAATCGAAGCTTTCTCTCTCAATTTCCTACCTTCAGGACAGATGTCTCATGACCATACTCGACAGTTGCAAGACTACTTAAAAGGCTTGACAACATTGGCATGATAATATTTTGTCATTAATTATTAGTTTTTTGTAAGATGCTAATGACTAATGACTAATGACTATTTATTATGGTGCTAAAAGTTAACTACTAAATTAAAATGGGTACATTGTTCCGTAACTCGCGTAGAAAGCTCTCTCAAGGGCTGATATTCTGGCGTGAAGTCGGTGAAAAGACTCCTATAATTTTTTTACATGGTGCTTGGAATGAAAGCAGTCAATGGTTATCTGTGATGGAGTCTTTTGCACAAGATTTCCATTGCTTTGCACCTGATTTGTTAGGGTTTGGTGAATCAGAGAATCCGAATATCCACTATTCGATAGATTTACAAGTGGAGTGTTTAGCTGAGTTTTTACACGCGGTAAAGCTAGAAAAAGTATATTTAGTAGGGCATTCTCTTGGGGGTTGGATTGCTGCTAGCTATGCTTTAAAATATCCAGAAAAAGTTGATGGTGTGGTACTGCTAGCACCAGAGGGCGTAGATATAGCAGGACAAGAACAGTATTGCCAGAAGATGCGGCGATTATTGAGCTATCCACCATTAATAGTTAAATTATTGCGATCGCTCACTCCTTTGACTAAAATCTTAGGCTGGGATGAAAAAATTGCCCAGGACTTGCAGCTGCGTCAGGCGCTATTGCCGTATCCCGTAGGTTGTCAGTTACTTTTCAAAAGGCGACAAGCAGAAATTGAGGCGGAATTAGTACAAAAGCGGCTTTACATGATTGATGTCCCAGTTTTAATTTTACAAGGTGGCCAAGATACACCAGATGCTTTAGCCAAGAGCCGGGTTTATGCTCAACTGACGCCCCAAGTCGAGTTGAAAATGATTGCTCATGCTGGGAACGATTTACCAGATTCTTGTGCTGGGGTTGTGGCGATCGAGATTCGAGATTTTATTAAAGGGAATTGAGATTTTAACTTACCCTTTATTGGTCTTAACTGGGGTTGCAATGACAAAAGTATGTTATGCCAATTCTCAATGAGCATAAAAGCACTTAATACTTAATAAGTCAAGGAATTAATTAGTAGTACAAGTTTACAGAAAATTGGTATTAGTAGATTATTTTTAACACAGCAATGCAATAATCTATACTAAGCACAGAGCGGCTTTATAAAGATTATTAAATTGGAAAAATTTTCTGATGAAATTAACTCAAAAGTTTTGTATTGCTACTACTACTGGGGTAGTAATGAGCCTGGGTTTACTAAAAGCTGTACCAGCCTACGCAGTTACACTCAAGTTTGATTGGACTGGTAATGCTGGGTATTCAGCTAGAGGCTCATTTTCCTATGATGAAACTCAAGGTTACACAACCATCGACAATTCAAAACTTCAATCCATCGCAGTTTCTTTTTTTGACCCAAGTGAAAAATTGTTGAATAGTTTTACTCCGGTTACTAATGAGAGTGTTGTTTATGATTTTTTAGACTTCAACTACGATACAGCCACAAAGTCTTTGTTTGGGTACTTTGATGTAGGTCAGGATAACACGCAAAGCACAGATTATTATCTGTTAGGAACTGTTGGTTTAAACCTTAGTCTGACAAATCCTACTGAGGGAATAATAGATCAGAACAATGGATTAATTAATGTTAACCCTACAACCCCAGTCCCTGAACCATTAACAACGGGTGGCACAGTTCTCACTGGTGGCATTGCCTGGTTGGTGAAGCGTAGACAAGTTGCTGCTCAAAAAGCCAAAGCTTAATTACTTGACTTGTTGCAAACATCCCTGCCAATTAAAATCAACTACTTCTATAGGACTCCTGAATCAAACGCGCAGAAACGAGATCCCCGACTTCTTTGAGAAGTCGGGGATTTGTGGCTTGTAATTCTCACAAATTAAATAGGATTTTTAAGGGTGCATCCGCAGGATGCCTGATTCACAAGCCTTCTAAATTTTCTTTGCTCAGATATAAAATCGGATTGCTATATCCCTGCTGATTTAGGATTACCAAATTGTGAAGAAAGCTTAGAGATGGATTGGTATAAACCACAGTTTTTAATTGTGAAATTGGTAGCAATTAGACGGATGATAAAGTCACGAGAAAAATTCAACAAGGATATTTACTGTGAAATATCATCTGACAAAATATTATAAGCTGTTGATTCTTTTTGTCTGTACGACGTTGTTTGTCTTTTTTGGTCAGATAGTTATTGCTCAGAATAACTATAATTTAGGAACTCAAGGGAAGCAAAGAGTACAACTGATTGTGGGTGGCGATTTCATCGTGACGATGAACGAGGCAAAACCCGTTATCGAAAATGGTGCGATCGCTATTCGGGATGGCAAAATTGTTGCGGTAGACACGCAATACAAAATCATGGCATCTTACAAAGCCGACAGGACGCTCCCAGGCGAAGGTATGGTGCTAATGCCAGGTCTTGTCAACGGTCATTCTCACTCAGCAATGGCTTTGTTTCGCGGTCTTGCGGACGACTTAGCGTTGCAAGATTGGCTCCAAAATTACATCTTCCCAGCAGAAGGGAAGTTCGTTGATGAAAATTTTGTCCGCGTTGGCGAACAGCTTGCCTGCTGGGAGATGATACGCGGTGGCACAACAACCTTTGTTGATATGTACTTTGAGCCAGATGTTGCTGCCAAAGTGGTCAGTGAATGCGGCTTACGCGCCATTATTGCCCCCTCGTCAATAGATTTTCCTAGCCCTGGTTTCCAAGGATGGGATGATGCCTTTGCCTCGGCGATAAACTTCCTGAAACGTTGGAAAGGCAAGAATGAACGTATAATACCGGCTCTTGCTCCGCACGCTCCCTACACCGTCTCGCCAGAACATCTTGGCCAGGCGATTCGGGCTGCACGTCATTATGATGTCCCCCTGACGATTCACTTAGCAGAGACACAAGCCGAAGTTAAAGATGTCCAGCAGCGCTATAACGCAACCCCAGTCAAACATCTAGAAAATCTCGGTTTTCTGGAACCGCGTGTATTTGCCGCACACGTTGTCTGGCCTAACGCAAGTGAAATCGCCCTGCTGGCTAAACGCGGTGTTGGTGTTATCCATAATCCTGACTCGAATTTGAAACTGGCTTCGGGCTTCGCGCCGATTCCGGCGATGCTGAAAGCGGGAGTTAAAGTTGGTCTAGGTACGGATGGAGCCGCGTCGAACAACGCTCTTGATATGTGGAAGGCAATTCGCCTCACCGCCCTCATCCATAAAGGGACTACCCTTGACCCCACTGCTGTACCAGCTAAGACAGTTTTGCGAATGGCAACACTTGGCGGTGCAGAAGCACTCGGCTTATCAGATAAAATTGGTGCGATTAAGGTGGGACTTCAAGCAGACCTAATTCAAGTCCAGCTTAAAGAACCACACTTGCTGCCGCTTTACGATGTCATTTCGCATCTGGTTTATGCAGCAGATGCTCAAGATGTTGATACTGTGATTGTAAATGGGCAAGTTCTAATGGAAAAACGTAAGATGTTTACGGTTGACCCTGAGAAGATTCGCCGTGAAGCTACTTTCATTGCCCAGAAGATTAAAGCTGAATTCCGACCCTCTAATTAACTAATTCGTAATTTTCGGGTTTAAGTCCCCCACCAAATTATAAAATTGGTGTAATTGAATTAGTTGGAGATTAATACTCCAACTAATTAATCTAAATCATTGAGAGTTCGCTGCCAATCCACTACACATATTCCTTCGCTCTCAAACCGCGATATGTGTTTTAAGTTTGTTGTTATAACTATGACCTCATCAAAACTCTTCAATTGGATAATTGCTTGAGCAGCAAGAATTACATCACCATCCAAACTTTCATTACTTGCCGTAGGCTTTCCCTGGTTTCGTACCCATGCCCATAGTTCGGCTGCTTTTTACATCGTTTCGGGAGTCAGTGGTATGAGACAAATTTGGCTAAGTTTGTTGAGGCGGTCTACACTTTTGTGTTTTCCTTGTCTCAATAGTTCACGCCGAAGCTCATAATCGGCTATTTCTGGTACACGTATAACAGTTTCAATTTTCCCTAACGATCGCAACCACTGTTGGACTTTCGGGTTTACTTTTGGATGCGTTACTTGACTTAAAGGATGAGTGTCTAGCAATACGGCTCTACTCATCTGTGTTTTTACACTGACATCCGATCTTGATTCAAACTTGTCTCAATCTGTGAGTATGTTTGTTCATCATATCCCGATTCATCAGCCATCCATTCGTCAACCAATCCTATTACTTTTTCTAACGTATCATCCACTTTTGCTTCCGATTCAGAAAATTGGGCAAGTTGATTTTGCCTTAATTTTCGTAACCAGGTTGAAAAGGGATTTATTACATTTGTTCTTGGTGTGTTTATGGTTGCAGGCGCAGCAAGGATGTCTACGTCGTTATTCTCATTACGAATGAATATATATCTACTAAAACTCCCAGTATATACACTATTTTCAGGCATCTGAACGTTACGCCAACGAAACAAAGGTGGTTGACCTTTACCCAATGACAACGATTGTCCTTCAATCAAGACATCGACTCTTGCTCTAACTGCTAGCAATTCCGCCAAAGAAAGGGTATCCAATTGCTTCATAATTACATCTAGTTGTGAAGTTTTGGGCATAGTTTATTTAGGGGTAAACTTATCTTTTAATTCTATGCTATCTCGGCTTTGGCTTGTCTCTTGGCTGTGAAAATTAGGATTCCTATTCCTTAATCTCCATTACTCTTTCCCGCATTCCCCAAAAAACTAAATTAGGTTCCACAATTAAACGTGCTGCAATTTCAGGATATAAGGCTTGCAGATAGTTCATTAATAAAGTGCGATCGCCCCCTTTAATCGCAATCTTACTATCAGGAAATAGCTGTAACCACGCCTCAATAAAATCTTTATATACTGTAGCTTAAGATTCAGAAAACTTATATTTACAAAAAAACGTTTATTTATATTA
Organism: Nostoc sp.; assembly: GCF_041747015.1. Taxonomy (GTDB): domain Bacteria; phylum Cyanobacteriota; class Cyanobacteriia; order Cyanobacteriales; family Nostocaceae; genus Nostoc. Next base: position 18,143 of record NZ_JBGTFY010000070.1, on the reverse strand, counting down.
ATTAAATAAACGTCAAGGTCAATATAATAACTAGGTCTTAATTAGGTTATTGATTTTCTGCGATATCGATGCTTAGTCTATCTCCAGTTTCCGCATCCACTACCATTAAAATTTTCGATTTTTTAAATTTTTCTGGACGTGGTGTTTTTTCATCACGAACTCGTTGTGCTACATCAATCCCGTTTGGTGCGTCAATTTCAATTAACCAGACACGACGGTTAGGGTGTACTTGAAGGTTTTCGACGCTATCGCCACCAAGTTTACTTTTAAATTTGATGTAATCGGCGTAAGTTACAAGTCGTGCATTTTTAAGATTCAAGCCTTGTCTTAATTGTCCGATGGCACGTTCTTTTGTAATCATCTGCAAAACGGGTTTTGCGCTGTTATCTGGATAAAGATATTCTGTCGGTGTTGTTGGTAATGGTGGCTCAGGAATAATAGTTTTGCTAGCCTCTGGCGGTCTTCTCAATCCCGGAGGATCACTGTTATCTGGGTTATCTACTGAATTTTGCGCTAATAATGATGTCGTTGGAATTGTGATACCAATCGCCAAAATACCTAAAAACAAAAGCTTTTTCATTTTTTTACTGTGTTGATTACAATCTATTAAGGACGTAAGAATTGAATAATATTCGGGCTTCCATTTTGTGAAGAAAACCAACCCGAATACCACCCATAGCTATTAGTTTTGAGGGCGACAGGTGCAGTTCCTGTGTAATTCTGAAATCCTGATGCACCTACAGGATAAGTCCAGATATTTTCAACAAAAGTTCCGTTTCTGAATGAATGTTGGTTATCTTGTGACTCGATACCAATATTTAACTGCTTCCCAACATTGTAATTACTCGCCCCTGCGATCGTAATGAGAGAAATTCAGTGTTTACTGATTAGCTAACGAAATTTTAGGAAGCTAATATAAACCAATACGGTTCAGTTAAGCCTAAAACTCAACTTCTACGTAGGTTGGGTTGAGTCACGAAACCCAACACTTTCTTGACTTTGTTGGGTTTCACTTCTCTACGAGACGCACTCGCGTTCGTTCTACCCAACCTACAATTTTCTTAAGTGAACCGTATTGTAATATAAACACATTCCCCAAAAAATTAAATTTGGTTCCACAATTAACGGTGCTGCAATTTCAGGATATAAGGCTTGTAGATAGTTTAATAATAAAGTTCGATCGCCCCCTTTAATCGCAATCTTTCCATCAGGAAACAAATCCCACCACGCCTCTATAAAATCTTTAATTCCAGCTAACATTGTATAAATAACTCCACTTTGAATTGCCTCTGTTGTATTAACTGCAAAACGTGGTGGTAGAGATGCCAAATTCACCGCTTCTACTAATGGCAATTGTCCTGTTTGTTGACCGAGAGTTGCAAATTGCAAGCCTAATCCCGGCAAAATTGCACCTCCAACTAGACACTGATTAGCATCCGCCGCTGTGAAAGTCAGCGCTGTACCAGCATCAATCACCAACATTGGAAAGCCCCACATTTTTCCCGCACCCCACAAAGCTAAAGCGCGGTCAATTCCTAGTGTGGAATAAACACCTTTTAGTGGTACTTGGTCTAAAGTAATAACATGAGTATTTGGGTAAGTTTGCCAAATAGCAGTTTGGCTAGGAACTACAGAAGCGACGAGGAGAGGGCAGAGGGGCAGAGTGTTTGTTAGAGATTCCCCTTGTGGAAAAATTTTCTTTAGTAAATCATCCAGGGTTTGACATTCAGCCAACTGTTGGATGACAGACTGATGTATATGGTCAGTATCCCAAGCTGAATAAAGCGTCTCGCCTAGAAACAATGCCCAATGCAGCCGGGAATTACCAATTTCCAACGCTAGCCAAGTTTCCTCTCTGTGTCTCTGCGGTTTCACACTTTTAACTTTTTTAAGTCAGTCATAGGTTTTTTAATAAAAATTAACATTCAAGCCGTGTAACAATAAACCTAGAGGAATAAATACTCATTGTATCAAGGAGGGAGTTATGGTAGCACTCACAGAAAAAACTGAAAAACGGCTCACCATACAGACTGTGGAAATTGCTCAACAGACGACAGCAATTCGCTCTTTAGACTGGGATCGCGATCGCTTCGATATTGAGTTTGGTCTACAAAACGGTACCACTTATAACTCGTTTATCATCCGTGGGGAGCAGACTGCCTTAGTTGATACTTCCCATGAAAAGTTTCGTCAACTATACTTTGATACGCTCACTGGTCTAATCAACCCAGCAGAGATTGATTATTTGATTATCAGCCACACTGAGCCAGACCACAGCGGTTTAGTTAAAGATTTGCTGCAACTGGCTCCAGAAATTACTGTTGTCGGTTCTAAGGTGGCGATTCAGTTTCTTGAAGATTTCGTACATCAGCCATTTAAACGGCGGATTGTAAAAAATGGCGATCGCTTAGATTTGGGAAATGGGCACGAATTTGAATTCGTGATTGCCCCAAATTTACATTGGCCGGATACCATTTTCAGCTTTGACCACAAAACCAAAATTCTCTATACCTGCGATGCCTTTGGGCTGCATTATTGCTCAGATAGCACCTTTGATGAAGACTTGGCGGCTATTGAAGAAGATTTTCATTACTACTACGATTGCTTGATGGGTCCCAATGCCCGGTCAGTTTTGTCTGCCCTGAAGCGAATGGCGGAACTGAAAACCATCGGGATGATTGCCACAGGACACGGGCCATTATTATCTCACAATGTTGAGGAACTAACTGGACGTTACCGTACTTGGAGCCAAACCCAAACCAAGGCAGAAACAGCAATTGGGATATTTTACGTTTCCGAATACGGATATAGCGATCGCCTCGCGCAAGCAATTGCCAACGGTATCGCTAAAACCGGTGTTGCTGTGGAAATTGTCGATTTGGGATCTGAAGTCGATTTACAAGAACTGCGAGAACTGGTTAGCCGTTGTGCTGGACTAATCGTTGGTCTACCTCCGGCTTCTGGCGCTGCTAGCACCCAAGCTGCACTCAGCACAGTTTTAGGATCTGCCAAAGAAAAGCAAGCTATCGGCGTATTTGAAACTGGTGGTGGCAATGATGAGCCGATAGATCCGTTGCTGAGTAAATTCCGCAACTTGGGTTTGACAACAGTTTTTCCAGCGATTCGGATTAAACAAACGCCCACAGAAAACACTTACAAACTGTGTGAAGAAGCGGGTACAGACTTAGCTCAATGGGTAACACGCGATCGCAGTATCAAAGCCATGAAATCTCTCGGTGCAGACTTAGATAAAGCACTAGGTAGACTCAGCGGCGGATTGTATATTATTACTGCCAAAAAAGGCGATGTTTCCAGTGCGATGTTAGCCTCTTGGGTTAGTCAAGCTAGTTTTAAACCCTTGGGATTTTCCATTGCAGTAGCCAAAGATCGGGCAATTGAATCACTCATGCAAGTAGGCGATCGCTTTGTTCTCAACGTTTTAGAAGAAGGCAATTTCCAACCACTGATGAAGCACTTTTTGAAACGGTTTACCCCTGGTGCAGATCGCTTTGAAGGTGTGAGAACTCAGTCAGCCGAAAATGGTGCCCCCATCCTCAACGACGCTCTCGCCTACATGGAGTGCGAAGTCGTCAGTAGAATGGACTGCGGCGACCATTGGGGAGTATACAGCACCGTCTACGCCGGACGAGTTTCTAAGCCAGATGCTTTGACTGCCGTCCATCACCGCAAAGTTGGAAACCACTATTAATTTTGGATTTGGGATTTTAGATTAATAATCCAAAATCCCAAAACACTCAATAAAGTATTTGTGCAGTATAGCTTTCCCTACTTAATATCCATAATTAGAATGTTTAATTAACGATCCAAAACCTAAAATTGTTTCAGTTATGTCAACAAACAAACCCCGTGACGTTCAAGTTTTGCCTATTGCTACAAATACAAGAATACTGCGATCGCGCAGTTGGTCAAGGCTCAGGTTTGAAATTGAATATGCTCTCGCTAAGGGTACAACTGCTAATTCTTATTTAGTAGAAAGCGATAAAACTGCCATAATCGATCCTCCAGGGGAAACATTTACGCAAATTTATTTAGAAGCTTTGCAACAACGTTTCCATCTGGAAGAGTTAGATTATGTAATTTTGGGACATATTAACCCCAACCGCGCTGCAACTTTAAAAGCTTTACTAGAAATTGCCCCGCAAATCACTTTTGTTTGTTCTAATCCTGGGGCGATTAATTTACGCGGGGCGCTGGAAAATCAAGATTTGCAAATTATTGTGATGCGGGGCGAAGAAACTCTAGATTTAGGCAACGGGCATAATTTACAATTTATTCCCACCCCCAACCCCCGCTATGCAGATCAACTCTGCACTTATGATCCGCAAACTGAAATTCTGTACACAGATAAGTTATTTGGGGCGCACTTTTGTGGAGATCAGGTATTTGATGAAGGCTGGGAAGTATATAACGAAGATCGGCGCTATTATTTTGATTGCCTCATGGCTCCCCACGCTCGTCAAGTTGAAACAGCGCTGGATAAACTTGCAGATTTTCCCGTGCGAATGTATGCCAATGGACACGGGCCTTTGGTGCGCTACGGCTTAATCGAACTGACCAAAGCTTATCGGGAATGGAGTCAGCAGCAAACTTCTGCTGACTTGACAGTAGCCTTGATTTATGCATCAGCTTATGGAAATACAGCCACATTAGCCCAAGCGATCGCTCGTGGGATTACAAAAGCTGGCGTTGCTGTAGAATCAATTAATTGCGAATTTACCGACCCCGAAGATATCCGGGTTGCTGTGGAAAAATCTGCTGGCTTTGTCATCGGTTCACCTACCCTCGGCGGTCATGCACCTACACCTGTGCAGACAGCTTTAGGAATTGTAATATCCACTGCTACTAATAATAAACTTGCTGGTGTTTTTGGTTCCTTTGGCTGGAGTGGGGAAGCAGTTGATTTAATTGAAGGAAAATTAAAAGATGCTGGCTATAGATTTGGTTTTGACACCATCCGCGTCAAATTCAAACCCGACGATGCCACCTTACAATTGTGTGAAGAAGCTGGAACCGACTTTGCCCAAGTACTGAAGAAAACTAGAAAAGTGCGATTACCTAGTCTTCCTGCAACAAGTGTAGAACAAGCAGTTGGTCGGATTGTCGGTTCTCTTTGTGTTCTCACAGCAAAAGAAGGCGATCGTTCCAGTGCCATGTTAGCTTCTTGGGTCGCTCAGGCTAGCTTTAATCCGCCTGGTTTAACCATCGCCGTTGCCAAAGACCGCGCAGTGGAAACACTGACGCATACAGGAAATAAATTTGTCCTTAATATTCTCAAAGAAGGGAATCATTTGGGGTTGATGAAGCACTTCCTTAAACCTTTTAGCCCAGGACAAGACCGATTTGCTGGCATTGCCGCCCAAGAAACTGAAAGCGGTTCTCCCATACTTACGGATGCTCTAGCATATCTCGAATGCTCCGTACAAAATCGGATGGAATCTGGCGATCATTGGCTGGTTTATGCAACTGTCGAGAATGGCAAATTGTTAGATAATGATGGCGTTACGGCTGTGCATCATCGCAACTCGGCAACTCATTATTAATTGGGCATTGGGCATTGGGGTAGTGTAAAACTATTCTCTAAACCCCAGTCCTCTCTATAAAACTGAAGTGTCGAGTTCTGATCTCGGAGTTCCGAGCTAAAAGGTCGAAGTTCCGAGCTAAAAGGTCGAAGTTCCAAGTTCAAAGGTCGGAGTTCCGAGTTCAGAGGTCGGAGTTCCGAGTTCAAAGGTCGAAGTTCCGAGTTCAGAGGTCGGAGTTCCGAGTTCAGAGGTCGAAGTTCCGAGTTCAAAGGTCGAAGTTCCGAGCTTTTAGGTAAAAAGTAGAAGTTTAGAGAGCGATCGCATATCATCTTGTTTTCACGAATCGCTTATTGGTAAGCTTGTCTGGAGAGATGCGATCGCGTAGTTCAAGAATGTTATTCCTCTTCTATAACTTCTTGACCAAATGTCTCGATATGAAAACGAATAGTAGATTTAACATCAGCTAGTGCTTCTTCATAACTGTCACCTTCGCCAACTACAACCCCTTTGATACCCAAGAGATAGGATACGTAACCGTCGTTATGTTTTTCAACAATAATTTTGATTGCTCTCATTGGTTTTCCCTGTAGTCCATTTAAGATTTACTACTCTGCCACCATCTCTAATATCAATATTTTTCTTGGTTTGTTGACCACAAGCTGCATAATATTCAACCACAACGAACCCATCAAAGTATCAGGAATATCGTCCCCCACATGGACAGGGATAATTATTTCGGTTCCATCAATGATGACTTTGCCTTCATAAAGATTGAACTGTCCTTCTCCCCGTGCCGTCCGCATAGAGATTTGGGCGGCAATCATTACCCACTTTAAAGCTTGTAAATCTTGAGTATTAATGGCTAACCACCCATCTGTAAATCCAGTATCGAACAATGCTTCGACAGAAAATACCTCGCCATTGGCGGCAAAAAGCTGAATTTCAAACAATAGTTCACCATTATCCCCAAACGCACCTAAACCCATAACCTACCGCAGGTTCCTGTGTCGTTGAGTCGAAAAATGGTAAGTTTTACCTCATCAGGATTACAATATGCATCACAGATTTTTTGCGTTATCCCTTTTAGTGTTGGGTCAATCAAATAGTTTTCGCTCTCTGGGTCGATGGCAATATACCAGTTGTAATGAGTATCTATTAATTGTGGATACAAGCGATCAAAAACAACACGACACCGCATACTAAGAGCATTTTGCTTTTCCTGATGGCGGCTCTTTTCAGAAAGTGCTATGGGAGATGGCGGTAGGATGCGCGTGCGACGGGGCTGGCATAGCTTTGTCATATCAAGAAAAAGTATGTTCTCGTGTGATTTTATAATTGTATTTTTTAATTGACATCCTCCCACTGCTCATCGTACTTTACCTATAATAATTTTATTTTTACTTAATTATCAATTACGAATTAGACCTTTCTGGAAAATATAGCACTTCCGGCTATTATGAAGCACAATTTTACCCACATCCCTTTCCTATCCTAACTTTTGAGACGGTATGCGTACCTCATAGCAGGCGGAAGTGCTGTAACACGCTAGGGTCAAATGTAATCCTGTCTAGACCTAGCATAAAATTCTCTGTCAAAAACCAACTTCAATCAACAGCAAACGCTACCCTAGAAATCAGCATCACTCAAACCTTGAAATTTTAACCATGATAGCCTCGCCCCAACCAAACTACTTTACTCCTGAAGAGTACCTCCAAATGGAGGAACAAAACTCTGTCAAATATGAATATATTGACGGCTACATCTACGCAATGGCTGGAGCGCTTGACCCACACGTTACCATTGCTGGGAACCTATTTGCTCTCCTGCGTAATCATGTACGCGGCTCTGGTTGTCGTGTTTACATCGCTGACATGAAAGCCCGAATTGAATCTCTGAATCGCTTTTATTATCCCGATATTATGGTTACTTGCGACCAACGAGATCAAGAAACGCCAGCTTATAAAAGATTTCCCTGTTTAATTATCGAAGTTTTATCTAATTCTACTGAAGCCTTTGACCGGGGCGACAAATTCGCCGATTATCAAACACTAGAAAGTCTCCAAGAATATGTTTTAATTAATACAAAACGTCAGCGAGTCGAGTGTTTTCGACGCGACGAGCAGAAGCTGTGGGTTTTACAATCCTACACATCAGAACATAAATCTTTTCGACTCAATAGCGTGGATTTTGAGGAAACAATGGCAGCACTTTACGAAGATGTCGTTTTTGAATAATCAATTATGATGCGGTATTATGCACAATGTTTAGTAAACTAAATATCTATGTAATAGTTTCAAGGCTTCCTAACCTGGCGGGGGTATTGAGCAAAACAGACACAATTGATTGACTAAAAGTTATGGCGCTCATAGTTCAGAAATACGGTGGTACATCTGTCGGTTCAGTCGAACGTATTCAAGCTGTTGCCCAGCGTGTTTACAAAACGGTTAAAGCTGGAAATTCTGTGGTTGTAGTGGTTTCGGCAATGGGCAAAACCACCGATGGACTCGTCAAACTAGCTAATGAAATCTCTCCCAATCCTAACCGCCGGGAAATGGATATGCTGCTTTCCACTGGCGAACAAGTAACCATTGCTTTACTAACTATGGCTTTGCAGGAACTCGGACAACCTGCAATTTCCATGACTGGCGCTCAGGTGGGAATTGTTACCGAAGCCGAACACAGCCGCGCTCGGATTTTGCATATTGAAACTACTCGCCTAACTCGCTACATAAATGAAGGCAAAGTAGTTGTAGTAGCTGGTTTCCAAGGCACATCTAGCACTGGAGAGATGGAAATTACAACTTTGGGGCGTGGTGGTTCCGACACGTCAGCAGTGGCGATCGCCGCCGCATTAGGAGCGAATTTTTGCGAAATTTATACCGATGTTCCAGGTATTTTAACTACAGACCCCCGCTTAGTTGCCGAAGCTCAGTTGATCGATGAAATTACCTGCAATGAAATGTTGGAATTGGCTAGCTTGGGGGCAAAAGTGCTGCATCCCCGCGCTGTGGAAATTGCTCGTAACTATGGCGTTCCTCTCGTAGTCAGGTCTAGCTGGACCGATGCCCCAGGTACTTGGGTAACATCAGCCAAACCCCAAGGGCGATCGCTAATCAATCTAGAAATTGCCCGTCCTGTGGATCATGTAGAATTTGACACTGACCAAGCAAAAGTGGCTTTGTTGCGCGTACCCGACAACCCAGGGGTAGCAGCAAGGTTATTTGGCGAAATTGCCCGCCAAAAAGTAGACGTAGATTTGATTATTCAGTCAATTCATGAAGGTAACAGTAATGATATTGCCTTTACCGTCACAACACCAATATTAAGACGGGCTGAAGCAGTAGCAGCAGCGATCGCCCCAGCACTCAGGAGTCAATCTAACCCCAAATTTGACGAAGCTGAGGTAATGGTGGAACATAACATTGCCAAAGTCAGCATCGCCGGCGCAGGAATGATTGGCCGTCCTGGTGTGGCTGCGAAGATGTTCGCCACCTTAGCAGAAGCAGGTGTGAACATCCAAATGATTTCCACCAGCGAGATAAAAGTAAGTTGCGTAGTCGATGCAGCCGAATGCGATCGCGCTGTCAACGCACTCCGCACCGCCTTTGAAATAGAGGCAAGGGAAACAATTCAAAATTATTCCTCCACTTCTTCACTCCCTACTCAGCACTCAGCACTCAGCACTCAGCACTCAGCACTCAGCACTCAGCACTCAGCACTCCCAGTTTGCGGCGTTGCCCTCGATTTAAAGCAAGCGCGTCTAGCTATTCGCCAATTGCCAGATCGTCCGGGGATGGCGGCGAAGCTGTTTGGACTGTTGGCGCAACATAATATTAGCGTTGACATGATTATCCAATCTCAGCGCTGTCGGGTAATTGATGGTGTTCCCAGGCGAGATATTGCCTTCACAGTTTCGCGGATGGATGGGGAAAGTGCAAGAGAAATGCTCACGCAAGTAGCGGCAGAGTTGGGATGGGGTGAAGTTGTTTTAGATAGTGCGATCGCTAAGGTAAGTATTGTGGGTGCAGGTATGCTCGGACAACCAGGCGTTGCTGCTAAAATGTTTGAAGCACTAGCCCAACACCAAATTAATATTCAAATGATTGCCACCTCAGAAATAAAAATTAGTTGTGTCGTGGCACAAGAGCAAGGTGTTAAAGCTTTGCAAGCCATTCATGCTGCCTTTGGACTGGCTGGTAGTGAGAAATTTGTTGTGCCAGCGTAGAACTAAATTTTGAATTGCTTATTATCTATTTCTGAAATGCCATTTTTCCATCATGGCTACTATTTCTGAAAGTCGGCGTTCACCACACCAAACTAAATCAAGTTTTTTGAGTTGATCAAGGCTGATACCATCTTCTTCCTCAGCAATGCAGTGATATTCTTTATCTCCCATTGCTGCCAATAAATGCTGAAAGATCATAATTTCATCGAACTGGGGATTTGTCTCTGGATCGTTCAAGATTAGCATTGCTCGTTCCGGCGACAGTTCTTGGAGAGTATTGAAAATAAATCGTGTGGGAAAGTCCGCATCCTTAAGTTGAGGATGACGCGACACTAATCCAGCTAACAGCACTCCTAGATAAGCCGCAGCTTGGGAATTACTCAGTACCTGCATCTGTTGGATGGCAATCTCAGTCAAATTAGTAAAAAATGCACACCCTAACTGCTGTTCGATGATAGTAACTGGATCTAAGACAAGCGAAGATTCTAGCTGGGCTTCAAATGATCCCCGATGCTCTTGTGGAACTTGGCTAAGTAAGATTTGCTGGGCGCGATCGCCTACAATGATTATGCCATCCAATCCAGAGCTAAAGTCTTTGCCAGGTTCCAAACCTTCACTCAATAAGATTTGAAAGACGTTACTTTGGGCTTTTTCCGCCATCTGTTCATATTGGGCTTGTCCAAGAAAAATTTGACAAAACCAACTGTGGCTGTCAGAATCACATTCTACCATTACCTCGTTAACAATCAAATTAGTTAACTTTTCCGCTCCCAGAATGCTTTGCCACTCTACAATCAAGCTCTTAATGCCAGCTAGATCGCGGCAATTTAGCGCCTTAAGCAATTGACGCTTTGCAGTAGCTAGCAGGTCTTTTTTTCGCCCAAATATGTTGATTTTCAATCTTCTATATGGGGTTTTGGATAATTCAAACTGCTATTTTTTTACTATATTCGAGAATTAAGTGTCATGGGTAGGATTGCTGAAAAATCAGGATCAAAATAACCTTACTATCGACTCACCTCCTTTCCCAAGTGTAATTTAATGCAAAAATCTTACTCAAGTCTGGTAATATATAACCGTATTAAGTCTGTAACATTCCTTCGATGAGAGAAAAATATTACTAGCAATATGCAGTATTAGCTAATTATTAATACTTCTACGTGCCAAAATGGCATTAACTTTTTTCCTTTTTAAAAAAATATTTATATTTTAAAATCACCAGTAATAACCCGTAAGCTATAATTAAACAATTTATCAGACTATATTTATATTGATGAGTAGTCATTTACTAGATGGGCATTACCGAATAGTAAAAGTTTTCAATGATGAGGCAAGGGAGAAAACCTATTTAGTTGAAGATGCTAATCTTCCTGGCAGCCAATTTATAATAAAGCAGTTACGTTCTCCTAGTAGCAATCCTCAAACTTTAACAATCCTGCGCCGCTTGTTTGCCAGTAAGGCAGCAACTTTAGAAAAACTAGGGCAGGAACACAACCAAATTCAGAAGCTAGTTGCTCATTTTGAAGAAAATGAAGAATTCTATATAGTCCAAGAATTCATACCCGGTAATCCTTTTACCGACGAAATTATCCAGGGAAAACCTCTGAGGGAAGACCAAGTAATTATTCTTTTATCAGAGATATTAGAAATTTTGGTGATTCTACATAGTTATGGTGTAATTCATCGGGATATTAAGCCAGCAAATATTATTCGCCGAGAGTCAGATAAAAAGCTAGTTTTGGTTAATTTTGGTACTTTTAATGAAGCCATGACTAATACCGTTGAAAATCTTGAATATATGCCTATGGAACAAGTTAAGGGCAACCTCAAATACAATAGTGATATATATGCTTTAGGTATGGTTGCGATCGCAGCACTTATGGGTTTACCAACAAAGCAAATATCTAAATTGCGAAGCCAGAAAAATCGGCTCACAGGTGAAATTATTTGGCGTCACAAAAGTTTAAAAATTAACAGAAAATTAGCAAAAATTATTGATAAAATGGTGCATTTTAACTATCGTCAGCGCTACCAGTATGCAACTGAAGTTTTAGACGATCTGAAAAAGTTAACAAATTATCAGCAGGATCGGCAGAAACAGCATCAGAAAAAATTATTGCTAGTTCTCACAGGGGTAGCTGGCTGTATTACGCTTGGGGTTGGAGCGTGGCAATTCAGGTTGCCAAAACCTGTAAGTGATGCTAAACAGACATTATACCAAGAGGGAGTAAAGAAATATGAGGCAGGGAACTATGAAGGAGCAATTGAAGATTTAAATCAGGCTATTAAATTAGAACCACAAAATGCTCAGGCTTATAATAGGCGAGGCGATGCTTATTATCGATTAGGAGACTACGAGCAAGCACAAACAGACTCTAGCCAAGCCATTTTGCTCAATCCCCAAGATGCTAATGCCTATTTTGATCGAGGATTTGCTTATTCTGAATTAGGCAAATACAAAGAAGCGATCGCTGACTATACCCAAGCAATTAAGTTAAATTCTGAGAATGCTTATGCTTACTATGGGCGAGGTATAGCTAGGACTCAGCTTAAGGATAATAAAGGAGCGATTGGAGATTTTAGCAAAGCGATCGCTCTCAAACCCCAGTATACCGAAGCCTATTTGCAGCGAGGAATTCTCCGCCGTCGTCTCAAACTTAGACAAGCAGCAATCCAAGATTTTAATACAATAATTAAGATTAATCCGAGTGATGCTAAAGCTTATTATCAAAGGGGTTTAACTCAATTTATTAATCAACAAAAATATGCAGCACTTAAAGATTACGCAGATGCAATTAACATCAATCCCAAATATATAGAAGCCTATCTTAATCGTGGTGATGTTTACAGTGAACTGGGAGATAAACTTGAAGCTGCTGAAGATTACAACACCATTTTACAGATTGATCCTAAATTTATTGCTGCTTATATGCACAGGGGTATTCACCGCTTTTCTTTCGGAGATTATAAAGGCGCTATTGAAGATTACACCGCAGCACTGAAACTAGATACTAATAATGTAGCAGCTTATAACAACCGTGGTAATGCCTATCTCGAATTGGGAAATAAAAAAGCTGCAAATCAAGATTACTCACGAGCGATCGCCATTGATGCTAACAATGCCTTAGCCTACTATAATCGCGGTGTAATTCGCGCCAAGCAAAGCAATAAACAGGGAGCGATCGCAGATTTCACAAAAGCCGCAAAACTCTTTCAACAGCAAGGAGAAAAAGATAGTTATCAAGATGCACAGAGGGAAATCGCAATTCTGCAAAATAATTCAGCACCAGCAAAAACTACTCGTTATAGGTTTAGGAAAAGAGAAAAAAATTGAGATTCCCAAGGTAGATTTGTAGGTTTTGCAGTTAATAGTTAATGAACTGTTCCTCTCAATGATTCAGCATCAACGGGTTTGATTAAGTAAGTCTGCAAGAAATGCCCAATTATGGACGCTATCAGGGGTAGTTTTTGGCAGAATTTTACAATCTTCGAGCGCTCGCTCTTGTTAATCTCTGCTAGTTTTAGATTAAGCTCAGAACACTGCTCCAATCGCCGGAAAAACTTGGGGTGATTTGTATCCAAAATCAAGGGAAATGCGCGTGCGGCTGTGTTATTCGTCTCTTGAATGACTCTGGTATTATATTCGCGCGGATCTATGCCAATGGATTGATAAAACGTTGCCCGTTCAAATACTGTTAAAGTGTGAGTAGCAAACACACTCAGTAAAAAGAAACGCACCCACAATCTAGCTCTCCAATTATTCCATAATTGAGGTTGCGTAGACGCATTGGCGAAGCCTCTCGTAGAGAAGCCGCTTGTCGGCAGACATCGTAGCAGAACTTTGAAAAAATCTCCATGTCGATTTTCATCCTGACACCAACTCTCAAACTTACGGAACAGAGGATAAATTTGGTGTTCTGGATGTTTTTCCATGTGGCGATATATCAAGATATAACGCCAGTAGCCAATTTTTTCAGATAGGTAGACTGCGTAAATAATCCACTCTAGCGGAAAGAAGGTATAAGTGCGATTTTTGGTTAAATAACTTAAGTCGAGGGAAAGATTAAAATCTGCCATTGACTTATTCAAAAATCCCGCATGGCGTGCTTCATCCCGTGCCATAAAATTAAAGGCTTCTGCCAAAATCGGATTGCGGTTTTTCAGTCGGCGCGATAATTCTTTGAACAGTAGAAATCCAGAAAACTCTGAAGTGCAAGAACGTTCCAAAAAATCAATAAAAGCGACGCGCGTTTCCCCGTCGATGTGATCCCAACATTGCTGAAATTCTTCATCACGGACAAAATGATGACGGTTATAGTCTGCTCGTAACTCTTCTACAATTGCCAGTAACTCAGTTTCCTGCGCCGAAATATCCAACTGCGCAGCAGCCTCAAAGTCAGTGGTGTAAAATCGGGGTGTTAATAATGTTTCTTGAACAGGCGCTTTTACACCTTGTTTGAGCAATTCAGGTTCTAGGTTTTCCAGAGACTTAACCATGAGAATCCTTTGATTATTTTAGGCTGTAAAAGTTATATAACCATAAATAGTTGTTTGTGGACATCAGTTAAATTATTGAAAGTAAATTGTAAGAAATAAGCTTACCGCTTAAGCTAGACTTTGTGCATAAAGTTACAATTTAATTTTCAACATTGGTAATGGTTAGAGATAAAAATTGTGTATTCAGACTCCTGGCTCGTCAAACAATAAAAAAATATTAATATCTTTGTAGTTATATATAAATTAATAGTTAAATAATATTAGGAGAAATAAAAATAGCTGGGGTCTACATCGGCAGTGGTACTTGCTGGATAGAGTGATGCAGATCCTTTCTAAACCTAGAATAACAATCTTTTAGCTGGCACTGGTAGACATCCTGAGTCGGTGACTAGCTCAGAAACCTTACGCTTGAACATCGTCATCCCCCTCATCCCTCATTCATCGGAAAGCAACTCAATGGTTTTTCTATTACCTGGTGTCAAATTTGATTCGGATCTGATCCAAAAGTACGACACTCGCGCACCCAGATACACCAGTTATCCGCCCGCTACAGAGTTAAACGAAACATTTACCCAAACTGATTTTAAAGCTGCGATCGCCGCCTCAAATCAACGTAAAACTCCTCTATCTTTGTATTTTCACATACCTTTTTGCCAAAGTGCTTGCTATTTCTGCGGCTGTAACACGGTAATTTCTAACAATAAGAATATTGCTAAACCTTACTTAGAATATTTGATTCAAGACATCAAAAACACCGCAGCCTTAATAGATTCAGAAAGAAAAGTGCTGCAAATCCATTGGGGAGGTGGTACTCCTAATTACTTGGATATTGACCAAGTAGAATTTTTATGGAAAAACATCAATCGCTATTTCAACATCGATCCACAAGCAGAAATTTCAATTGAGATTAATCCGCGCTATATCGATAAAAACTACATTTTCTTTCTGAGAGAGATTGGGTTTAATCGCATTAGTTTTGGCATTCAGGATTTTAATCGCCAAGTTCAAGTAGCTGTCAACCGTGTCCAGCCAGAAGAAATGTTATTTGATGTCATGAGTTGGATCAAAGAAGCTAAGTTTGAAAGTGTGAATGTAGACCTAATTTATGGTTTACCCTATCAAACCCGCGAGACATTTCGGGAGACGCTGAAAAAGACTATTGAATTAGATCCTGACCGAATAGTTGTCTTTAACTTTGCTTATGTACCGTGGCTCAAACCTACACAAAAAAATATTCCTGAAGAGGCGCTACCCCCAGCAGAGGAAAAGTTAGAGATTTTGAAAATGACCATTGAAGAATTGACGAATAACCAATATCTATTTATTGGTATGGATCATTTTGCTAAAATTAATGACGAACTAGCGATCGCTCAACGCAATGGTACTCTCAAACGCAATTTCCAGGGCTACACTACCCACGCCCAGACAGAACTCTTTGGTTTTGGTGCTACATCCATCAGTATGCTAGAAAATGCTTATGCTCAAAATCACAAGGAATTAAAGGATTATTATCAAACACTTGCATCGGGTGCTTTACCTGTTAGTAAAGGTATTAAGCTTACCCAAAATGATATCATTAGACGGGATGTGATTATGTCTATCATGTCTCACTTTCAGCTTCATAAGCAAGACATTGAAAACAAATATCATCTCAGTTTTGATGAATATTTCTCCGACGAATTAAAGGCGTTACAGCCACTAGAAGCTGATGGTCTGGTCAGTTTATCAAAAAATCATATCCAGATTACAGACATCGGTAGATTACTAGTAAGAAATATTGCTGTCATTTTTGATACTCATACAAGAACACGAGAGTCAAAATTCTCACGCGCCATTTAAAACAGTAATCAGTAATAGCTATTCACTGATTAATTGATTTGCATCCATTCTGCCTTCTTCACGCAGTTTATAAAGCTTTTAAATAAAGAGTTGGCAAAAATCCTGGTTGATTATTTGTAATTTACAGATAATTAATCAGGACTTACGCAAACAATAGCCGAAAAGAATGATTTTTAGGTAGGGGCAATACCCTGCGGGTACTCCGTTGGAGAACTCGTAGAGTAGCCGCTTCTCTACGTTCGCGCAGCGTGTCGCAGACAGACGCTCCGCGTAGCTTGCTTCGACCTAGTAGTATGCGTTTACATGAATTGCCCCAGAGCGCGTGTAGTTTTGCGTAAGTGCTATCAATGATGAATTCTAACTCTTGTACATTTTGATGAGCAAACATTTTGGACGCATCTCCAAAAAGTTAGAATATGTTTACACCTTAAGATAGATATAAAATAACATGGATTAATTAACTGATTTATTAGTGTCTAATTCTACAGCCAATCAGGTCTATAACTATAGATTCAATAAATCATTGTTTATCTAGCAAGAATTTTACTTAACATTTTTATGCTAAAAATGCCAATTCTAAATGTAAATTTTTTTGTCTTACTTTTGGATTTAACATTTATCCCATCTGGTAGAAAGAATTGTGAATCAGAATTGATAACTTAGACACAAGTGAGATTGTTGAGGCGGTTATGAGTATTATTGCTTGGGTAGTTTTAGTACTAATCGCTGATTGGCAATTATCAACACTGACGTGACTAATGTATTCTATTGGTCTTTTAGTTCACCAATTTCAGAAGCTATCAAATCTCAAATTAGCTCTATCTGCAAAAATACTAAAAGACAATAAAATACCCTATCCCTTCTGTAACATCATAATTTTGGAAGTGTAAATCTATGTTTTTTCACAAGAAAGATCCTATTCATTCAGTTAACGTTAGTGAAGCTAATCCTCGTTTTGCTCAATTGCTTCTAGAGCAGTTTGGCGGAGCTACTGGCGAACTTAGTGCAGCATTGCAATATTGGGTTCAATCATTCCATGTCGAAAATCCTGGAATTAAAGATATGCTCCAAGACATTGCCATTGAGGAATTCGGCCATCTAGAAATGGTTGGAAAACTCATTGAAGCTCATACTAAAAATGTAGATCAAACAGAGGCTTATAAAAGTACTCTCTTTGCAGTCCGCGGGGCTGGTCCTCATTTTCTAGATAGTCAGGGTAGTGCTTGGACTGCAAGTTACTTGAATGAAGGCGGAGATGTAGTGCGTGATTTAAGAGCTAACCTTGCAGCTGAAGCTGGCGCTCGTCAAACTTACGAAGCATTGATCAACTTGGCAACTGACGAAGGAACCAAAAAGACTTTAGTTCATCTGTTAACACGAGAAATTTCTCATACCCAGATGTTTATGAAAGCTCTAGATTCATTAGGTAAGTTGACAGATCCATTCTTTGGTAATATTAAGCCAGATGAAACCGTTGCTCTTTACTACAATCTGTCTACAAACGGTGATGGTAAAGATGAGCGTGGCCCTTGGAATTCTGAGCCAACATTCAAATACGTTGCTAACCCGCTAGAAAGTAACTCCTAATTTCATAAGTTGATTTGAAGTAAAGGTATTTTCGGCAGATTCTTGAAAACTCCAAATTATTATGGTGGGCTATTTGCCCACCTTCTTTGGAAATTGTTTGGCTGGTTGTTCACATCAAGAGTTTTTTAGGCAGAATTTAGCTCTATCCAACCTCTAGCAATACCAAATCATTTGTGAACAACAAGGCTCTTAACTTATTAAAAAAGTCTGGCATTTTAGCCGAGCAGTATTTGTTAGTGATTAACTAATTTTAGGAAAATTATAGCGATATTCAGTCACACTTAAGAAGTCAGAGCGATCGCAATACCGTTCGGTTAAGAGGATGTTTGAAAAGTCCTATTGCAGGTATCAAAACGTTCTAAATCCCCCTAAACCGTCCGATAAATTGGGGACTTTGATTCCGGTTCCCCCTTTTTTAAGGGGGGTTAGGGGGGATCTATAAATGTGTAAAATCA
>NZ_JBGTFY010000069.1:0-11998 GCF_041747015.1 Nostoc sp. | reverse complement strand
ACAAACCAAGGGCTTTGTCTTACTCAAAAAACGTTGGGTAGTGGAGCGCACTTACGGTTGGTTGATGGGCTGTCGGCGATTAGTCAGAGATTATGAGTTATTGCCCGAAACATCTGAGACTTTTATCTACCTTGCCATGATCCGTATTATGGTAAGGCGACTGGCTTAATTTTTGACCTCCTAAAACTTTTAAAACACCCTCTGACCAAAACCAACTCGAAGATAGTCACAGAGGTATTCAGGATCAATTTTAGTTTGGTCAGGACGAATAATAGTAACATGACCATCTGCTATAGCTGGTTCATTGGAACAATAAACACAGCATTTACCTAGTGTACCGTCACCTGTTGAAGACAGCAAAACATCACCATTTAATACGTGATTGCTAGTCATTTCATTAAACAAGTCTTGTTCGATGTAATCTCCATCGGTTAAAAGTTGACCATACCTAGAAACACTTGAACCAGCTTTAACAACAAGTGCATATCCATCTATTTTATCCACATATAAATCTGCACGAGGACTTTTACCTCTCTCAGTTTTGATAGTGTTTAATTCTTTAATAGTTAGTCCTCCTCTTCTTCTAATCTCTTCTATTTTATCTAGTATTTTTGGTTGCCAGTATTTGTAATCGAGTCGGCAATAAGTATCTGCTAAAATTTTTTGGGCGTTAATATTAAAAGCTCTCCATTTATATCCATCACTATTAGAGCGGTTTTTATCTAATAATTGACTTTCTATTTCATTCATCAAACGTTTTGTGTCAAATCCGCGAATAAAATCGCCTGCTCCCGTATAACCTAATGATTCAATATCGCAGAATGTAACAGGATAATTATCTTCATAGTCTACGTCATCATATTCACGACGGCGAAGGTATATAATACTTGATTTAACATTAATCTTATTAGGCTTAAATGTGTCTTCAGGTAATCTAACTATGGCTACTAATTGACATTTTTCAAACAACCATTTACGAAGTTTTTTTGCTGAGTCAGTATTCAAGACACCTTCATCAATAACTGAGCAAATATCACCTTCTGGAACTGTACATAGTACCATCTTTTGCAAAAATAGAGACTGACCCTTTGTTGTTTGAACAGGATAATGGATTAATTCATCCTTTGATAAATGAGATTCAGATGTTCCAAAAGGTGGGTTTGTTAGTATAATGTCACAATCAGGCTTAAGCATACACCAATTTTTTGCAGTAACGGATAGACTGTCCTCGGACTGAATATTGGTGTGACCATCGCCTGCAATAATCATATTCATCTTTGCCGCACACGCAACACCTTGGTTAGCATCTGAACCAAAGAAAACGCTATTCATAATTTTTCCAATAAGAGCATCATGTGTTTTCTTGGTAATTATTCTAGACTCAAGTTTTTCACTCAATGTTCTTAAATTTTCTTGCATTAAATATACTAAGAAACCCCCTGTGCCACAAGCAGGATCTATAACTTTTATAGAGCTTCCTGATTGAATAGCATTTAAGATTTTTTCTTTTCCAACAATATTGGACATTAGTTCTATGAGAGGTCTTGGCGTAAAATATTGTCCGAGTTTTTTACCTTTTAATGTAGCACGAACAAAATACTCAAATGCTGCTCCCTTAGAGTCTAAACTACTGTCTTGAAATGACACAGTAGCCAATTCACAAACAATATATTGAAATGTTTTTGGATGCCTTAATTTAATAGGATCATTCAAAACTTCTCCGTAAGAAGTTTTGTTTTTTATCTTATTAATCATATCGACTATTAAGGTTTGAACTTGATCACTTTCTGTATTGGGGCGTTCTGCAAGCTCAAAGAACCTAGAAGAATATGGTAGTACAAAATCTGAACTGTCAGCTTTTTCTTCTAGCAATTTGAGAAAAAGCAATTTAGAAAAATCTGCAAAAGCATTGTCTTCATCTTTTTCAATTTTTCTGATAGCATTGTGGCAACGTGAAAAAAGCGAGTTTAATTGCTTTAAAGGCAATCCGGGACGAAAAGGTAGAGTCTTATCGTCTGCCAGTGTAATATTAGTCTCTGCTTTATTGGTTTTCAGTATATTAATAACTTTTATTAGTTGCGATTTAGTTGGTATCTTTTCAGTAAGTTTTCCATTCCACTTAATAAGCTCTTTGTTTGCAACATTGAAGCATTGAATATCCTTACCATTTGTAACAACAACAAAAAGAACTCCTAGCCCCTTCCCATACTCAATAGCTTGATCTCGATCTTTATCTGTAAGTTTGTGCGATGTTCTTTTTGCTTCAATTACAAATATAGGCTTGCTTTTGCCTAAAGTTACCAATATGTCGGCATATCCCAAGTTGTAGCGATTTTCTGTTCTAACTGGTGTTTCAAAATCAAAGTCTTTTTCTATATCGTATTCTCTGCGTCGGAGGTAAGGAAGAATTTTCTTTATTACAGTTTCGGTTTCTGTTTTGATGGACGAATTCATATATTATTTATTGATTAAAAATTAAGTAACTTTGTATAAAAAATTAAAATTTTGTAGTAACCGCTTACTAAAAACTAATCACAGAGCTTTACTTTTCTTTGTATAGCTCCTTTTGTTTGCGTTTTAAATTTCTGCTGGTAAAGGTTGCCAAATTTCCCCATACTGTTCTTTCAAAGCCAACCAAGTTTCCACCTGCCCTGGTTCATATTCCCCCGGTTTACCCCATTGTAAAAATAGGCTCAAAGCAGATTCTTGTTTCTCATCTAAAAAGCGAATTGCATAGGTAGTAAAGTTACCTCTTTTTGCCTCACCAGTTTCAAATTTCACTTGAATAATTTTATCCATATTCAAGTGAAACTCAAAGCCTTCAGTGTGCATATTCGCATACTTACCTTTAGGCAATTCTGCATAAAATAACTTTTCTATTTTGCCTCGTGCTTCTAATACAGCAGCGCTGCTAGTAACAATTAAACGCAAAGTTCCTAAAGTTTCGCAAGCTTCTAAAAACTCTCTCAAAGTAGTACTCATAAATTGTTATCCTTTGTTATTTATTTGATGCCCCATGCCCAATGCCCAATGCCTATTTTTCGTATTGTTCATAAGCCGCGACAATGCGCTGAACTAGAGGATGGCGCACGACATCTTTTTGGGAAAATTCGCAAAAGGCAATGCCTTCAACGGGTTTTAAAACTTGTAAAGCCACTCCTAAACCCGATTGTTGGTGAAGTGGCAAATCAGTTTGTGTCATGTCGCCTGTAATCACCATCCGAGAACGGAAACCCAAACGAGTCAAAACCATTTTCATCTGAGCGGGTGTAGTATTTTGAGCTTCATCGACAATTATAAAAGCGTTACTGAGGGTGCGTCCCCGCATATAGGCGAGTGGTGCGACTTCAATTACACCGCGTTCCATTAAACTGGGTACTTTTTCTGGGTCGATAAATTCATAAATAGCATCGTAAAGTGGGCGAAGATAGGGATTAACTTTCTGCTGTAAATCTCCAGGCAAAAAACCGAGTTTTTCACCGGCTTCGACGGCAGGGCGAGTTAAAATTAGCTTTTCAAACTCGTTAGCAAGGAGTGCTTGCACGGCGACAACCACAGCGAGATAAGTTTTGCCGGTACCAGCAGGGCCAGTGCCAAAGGTGAGATCACGCCTACGGAGTGCGTCGATATATTGACGCTGGCGAAAGGTTTTGGCACGAACTTCTTCACCTCGGCGACTCTTGGCGAGGACATCTCGCTGTAAATCTTGCAGTTCCCCTTGCCGATCGCTATCTATGGCTTGACGAGCTGTTAAAATATCGGCACTGGAAATAGTATTGCCTTTAATCCACAGACCTTCAAGCGATCGCACTAATCCAGAAGCTAAGTCAATTTGCTCTTGGGTACCACAAATCAGTAATTCCTGTCCGCGTAATACCAAGCTGGCTCCGGTTTGCCGAGATAGGATTTTGAGATTTTCTTCTCCATCTCCTGCAAGAGCGATCGCACTGGCAATATTCGGCAGCTGAATTGTTAAAGTACCTGCCATAGTATTTTTTAATTGGTGAGGATCTGTGTTTGACAAAGGTTAATGTTTTCTCGCCGAGGGTAAAAGTACACTTTTATTAATTACATTTTGTAAAAATATTTGCAACAAATTGATCGGCTGTCAGGGCGTACAGATGTACGCCCCTTTGATCTTTACAAAAATTCTGAGCGGAGGTGCTCACAACCGCTCAGACTTGCTCTTTAGTTTCAACTTAGCGGATGCGGGGTTTAACAATAGGTTTAGGCCCATCATTTCCACGCGGTTCTCTCCTAGTCGGTGGTGGCGATCGCTCTTCTGTCTCTTCATCAAAAGACATACCCTCCCGGTCTGGCGTGGTGCTGCCGTAGATATCCAGGTATACTGATTGCCCAGCAGCTTCTGCTGCGGCGGCGATTACTGTCCGAATCGCGTGAATATTGCGTCCCCCGCGACCAAACACTTTCCCTTTATCTTCTGTGCTTTCAAAAGCGATGCGAACCCAAACTCGGTTGAGGGTCTGAGAAATTTCACAATCGACGCTTAAAGTCTCTGGAAATTCCAAAAACGGCTGCACTAAAAACTGAACCAGCCCAACATAATTGGGACTAGCTGGGGATATTGTTCCGAAATTATGATGCGGCTGTGGCACTGACCTGTTCAAAAACATTGGCTTTTACTAAAATGCGGCGAACGGTATCAGTGGGTTGAGCGCCTTGTTGTAGTCGCTTGACGATGCCGGGAACGTCTAATCGCACTTCATCTGTTCTGGGGTTGTAGAATCCCAACTCTTCTAGGGGACGGCCATCGCGGCGAGCGAGGCTGTTAATGGCGACAATGCGGTAACTTGCTTCCCGCTTTTTACCGAATCGCTTTAGGCGCAGTTTGACCATGATTGAAGAATCATTCTCCTGTTGTTATGTATTTAGTTAACAGCTAGTTGGTGAAGAAGTAACCTAAATCTGGCTGATGCCGAGAAATTGAGGGTCAGCTTCCTCTGCTGATAACTTTTGAGGCTGAAATGTTAATTTTAGCACTGCCTAGCATTTGCTGCTATTAGTCCTTAGTTAATCACCAATGGCTAAAGATTGCCAAAGCCTTTTTTCTTTTTCTCTTTCTTTTTCTTTTTGGTGGCTGGAACACCATCGTAACCTCGCCATCCGGGGGCTGCGGGACGATTCCCAGCACCTGCGAAGGCATCACCCATGCCGCCGCCACCACCGCCGAACATTCCCGGCATTCCAGAGAAGCCACCTTGACTCATTTGCTGCATGAGCGATCGCATTTTTTGGAAATCACCCACCAGTTTACTTATATCGGACTCTCTATAGCCAGAGCCAGAAGCAATCCGCCGCCGCCGACTGGGAGAACTGGCTAATAAATCGGGGTCTTGGCGTTCTTGGCGAGTCATAGAGTTAATCATCGCCTCACAACGCTTGAGTTGAGTTTCTCCCTGTTTAAGCTGATCATCGGAAATTTTGTTCATCCCTGGAATCATCTTAATGAAGCCTCCCAGAGATCCCATATTCTTCAGCATCCGCAACTGCTTGAGAAAGTCAGTAAAGTCAAACTTCGCTGACAGGATTTTCTCCTGCATTTTCTCGGCATCTGCTAAGTCAAACTCTTCTTGGGCTTTTTCTACCAGGGTCAGCACATCACCCATACCGAGAATCCGCGATGCCATACGATCGGGATAAAAAGGTTGTAGTGCCTCGACTTTCTCACCTACGCCCACAAATTTAATCGGCGCTCCCGAAATCTTTCGCACCGAAAGCGCTGCACCACCACGGCTATCACCATCCAACTTGGTGAGAATCGCCCCAGTAATTCCGATCTTTTCATGAAAGGTGCGGGTAAGATTGGCTGCCTCTTGACCAGTCATCGCATCCACCACCAACAGAGTTTCATGGGGTTGGACAGTTGCTTTGATCCGGGCTAATTCCGCCATCATTTCTTCGTCAATTTGCAAGCGTCCAGCAGTATCAATAATTACTGTGTTTACGCCTTCTGCTCTGCCACGCTCTACACCTTGCCGAGCAATTTCTACGGGATCGGCATCGCTTCCTAGTTCAAATACTGGTACGTCAATTTGCTTACCCAACGTCACCAGCTGGTCGATCGCTGCTGGGCGATATACGTCTGTCGCCACCAACAAACAGCTACGATCTAATTTTCTTAGATGTAAAGCTAATTTAGCGGTAGCTGTGGTTTTACCAGTACCTTGCAATCCAGCCATGAGAATAATAGTAGGCTGTTCCTGGGCTTCTGCGATGGGAACATTTTCTTCTCCCATCACCTGCACCAGTTCATCGTGAACAATTTTGATAAACTGTTGGTCAGGTCGTACGCCGGTAATCACCTCGGCTCCCTGGGCTTTGGCTTCGACTTCGCTAATAAAATCTTTGACTACCTGGAGATTGACATCTGCTTCCAACAAAGCGCGGCGGACTTCGCGCAAAGCATCTTGAATGTTGGATTGAGAAATTTTGTCCTGTCCCCGTAGTTTTTTCCAGGCGGATTCTAAACGGTCAGATAATGCATCAAACATAATGTAATTACAGGTAATTCGCCAATGGAAATTCTAAATCGCCAATGAATGCGTTGGCATAGTCCACCGCAGGCGATCGCAAATTTCCGCTAAAGTTTAAACGTGCTATTTACCAGCTTAATAGTTTTCACCGCGACTGTAGCAACCAGATACCTAGCTTTATTGAATATGAAAGAAGATTGAGCAGCCAGTAAAGTAAGGGTAAGAATGGTTATTGTACAGCGAAAACCTACATCACATATCCCTATGACTAGCAATACACTGCTTCAACCCACAGAGATAATCCACCTCTCAGGTATCAGTTGGCAAACCTATGAAAACTTGTTAACTGAACTTAGTGCTAACCGCCGCCTCCGGCTTACTTACAATCGAGGTACTCTAGAAATCATGGTTCCTTCACCCGAACATGAACGATACAAAAAAACTGTGGGTCGATTTGTCGAAACTTTAGCAGAAGAGCTAAAAGTTAGAATTGATTGCCTTGGTTCTACCACTTTCAAACGTCCAGAACTGAGTGGTGCAGAACCAGACGAATGCTTTTACATTAAAAATGTCAATTTCATTAAGGGCAAAAAAAGAATTAATTTGCAACAAGATCCGCCGCCAGATTTGGTAGTGGAAATTGATATTACCAGCAGTTCTACAAATCGTTTTCAAGTCTATGGTGATATGGGTGTACCAGAGATTTGGCGTTATGATGGTATCATTTTTACTATAAATATTTTACAAGATGACAAATATATAGCTGTTGACCAAAGTTTAGCGTTTCCTAATTTACCTCTCACAGAAATTGCTGATTTTTTACAACAGGTTGAAGAAAAAGATTATTTAGAGTTGGTGAGTGATTTTCGCAATTGGGTTAGAAGTAAAATTGATTTAAATTAATCAGCTAAACAGCCAAAAACCAAAAAATTCTCAAATAATGTCAGATAGTTATGATTACTAATACTCTGATCCAACCTCCAGAAATAATCCACCTCTCAGGTATCAGTTGGCAAACTTATGAAAACTTACTAACTGAACTTAGTAATAGTCGCCGCCTCCGGCTTACTTACAATCGAGGTACTTTAGAAATCATGGTTCCTTCACCTGAACATGAACGATATAAAGAAATTGTGGGTCGATTTGTCGAGACTCTAGCAGAAGAGCTAGAAGTTAGCATTGACCCTCTTGGTTCTACTACTTTCAAATATCCAGAACTTAGTGGTGCAGAACCAGATAAATGCTTTTATATTCGGAATCTGAATGCAGTTAAAGGCAAAAAAAGAATTAATTTACAGCAAGATCCGCCGCCAGATTTGGTAGTGGAAATTGATATTACCAGCAGTTCTAAAAATCGTTTTCAAGTCTATGGTGATATGGGTGTACCAGAGATTTGGCGTTATGATGGCATCATTTTTACTATAAATATTTTACAAGATGACAAATATATAGCTGTTGACCAAAGTTTAGCGTTTCCTAATTTACCTCTCACAGAAATTGCTAATTTTTTACAACAAGTTGGGCAGAAAGATTATTTAGAGTTGGTGAGTGATTTTCGCAATTGGGTTAAAAGCCAAATTCAGCGAAATTATAAGTAAAAAAAGTAGTTAAAATAAATAAACGAATGCCTGGAGAACCACACGAAATCGTTAAGGAAAGGCTCGGCGCATTGCTGGAACTTTACCTACTCATGACAGGGTTTGACTTTACTCCAACTGGCTCAATGACACTGGAAAGTGAATCGGGTGCTGTGAAGCGAGAAGCAGATGAATCTTATAAACTTGCTCCTGGTCGAGTGCGTCCCGATTTAGTGATCGAGGTGGTGTTTACCAGTGGCGGGATCAACAAACTGGAGGCATACAAGCGGCTCTTGATTCCTGAAGTGTGGTTCTGGGAAGATGGCGTGTTAGAAGTTTATCACCTGCAGAAAGAGGGAAATGCACTTGACTATGAAAAGGTTTCCAGTAGCGAAGAGGTTAAAGGGATCGATGTGGATTTGTTGTTACGTTGCATTAATATAGTGAATCATGTTGATGCAATTAAGACTTTTCAGCAAGCGCTTCAAAAATAGCTGGTAATCTGCTTTAATTTTTAATTGCGCGATCGCTGGACTCTGACCTGAGACTATAAATTCAGCCATTGACTAGATTTTCTACAGCATCGGCATCATTCGGTAATGCGGCTGTTAAAACTTCACTACCTTCTGTTGTAACTAAAACATCATCTTCGATGCGGATTCCGCGTACATCAGCAAATTCAGATAAACGCTGCCAATTCACCACATTCTGATATTTTGAGCGCAGATTAGGATCATTTAAAATTGCTGGTACTTGATAAAAACCAGGTTCAATTGTGACTAACATTCCTGCACGCAAAGGACGATTCAAACGCAGGTATCCTAAACCAAAGCGATCGCTTCTTTCCCTTCCTTCTTCATACCCTGCTAAATCACCCAAATCTTCCATATCATGAACATCTAAACCCAGTAGATGACCAATACCGTGGGGAAAAAACAGCGCCTGGGCATCCATTTCTACTAAATCTTGAGGGTTTCCTTGTAAAATACCTAAATCCACTAAACCTTCAGCTATGACCGTGGCAGCAAGCAAATGAATATCCCCATACTCTACACCAGGATATATCTTGGCAATGCAAGCATCATGAGCCGCCAGTATGACATTATAAATATCTCGTTGGGTAGATGAGAATTTGCCGGAAACTGGCCAAGTACGGGTAACATCACCTGCCCAACCCATCTCGGTTTCAGCACCAACATCGGCAAGCAGTAAGTCACCTGGTTGTAGGGAATGGTGATACTGCTCGTTATGCAAAACTTCGCCGTGAACGGTGACAATACTGTTGTAGGAAATGGTCATATTGTTGGCAATAATTACCCCTTCCATTGCTGCACGAACTCCCGCCTCTAGTTTGGCTTGAAGTGTTGCAGCCATCCCAGTTTTGTGGGCTTCAACAGTCGCAGCCGCAGCTTTTCGCAACTCAGTTAATGCAGTTTCATCGTGGGTGAGACGTAAGGAAACGATCGCCTTAGCTAATTCCAAGTCAATTCCTTGGGGAGGACTTTGCGGTAAAACCCATCTATTTAATAGCTGTGATTGCTGCGTCCAAGTAGCAGGATTTTGGACTGCGATCGTGGCGGCATTTTCTACCCAAGACTCTAATTCTGCCATTGGTCGAGCTACATCTGCCCCAATCTTCTCGGCTATTTCCTCGCGCGTTGGCATTTCTCCATGCCAAAGGGCGCTACTGGGTGGCGGATTGTCCATGAATAGCTCTAGCTTGCCCGCTTCTAGGCGAATTGCCACATTTGATAATGGCAGTCCGGCAAAATAGAGGAAGTGACTGCTAGCGCGAAAGGGAAAGGGATTTGCGGGAAAGTTGCGCGGACTGCTGCTACCTGACCACAGAATTACTGGAAAATCAATCAGGTTGGCTAGTTGTTGCCGTCGGTGGCGTAAAGTATCGACGAAGCTACTAGAGTTTTGTTGAATAAACATAAATAGAAACTTGAAAAAAGGATAAAGGTTATTTAATCTTTATCATCATCCTATTTATTTATCCCCCCTAATCCACGCCAGTCACTCATGGGGGAAACCCCCAAGACCGCGCTGGCTCCCCTTAAAAAGTGGGGAACCGGAATCAAAGCAAGTCGATGCACCAACGTTGCAAGTCGATGCATCAAAGTTGCAGGTCGATGCACCAAAGTTGCAAGTCGATGCACCAAAGTTGCAGGTCGATGCATCAAAGTTGCAGGTCGATGCATCAACGTTGCAAGAAGTTGCGTTTAGACAATAGTGAAATTAGTGGCAGTCAACGTCGTTGTATTAATGCCAGTCAGCGTTGCCAAGATTTCATGAGTATCAGTCACAATGATGTTATGACCAGCAAAACTCAATTTATTGAAAGTCAGACCACCAGACAAGCCAATCAAGTCATAACCCTTGTAGAAGTCGGTAATAGTATCAGTACCTTGTTTTGCAGCTAAGACAAATTTATCTTTGCCATAGCCACCACTGAGGATATCATTACCAAAACCACCAGACAAGTTGTCGTCACCATAGCCGCCATTGAGAGAGTCATTTCCTCTACCGCCATTGAGAGAGTCATTTCCTCTACCGCCATTGATGTAGTCATTTCCATCGCCGCCATTGATGTAGTCATTTCCTCTACCGCCATTGATGTAGTCATTTCCAGGGGTGCCAACAAGATAGTCGTTGCCTTTGCCACCAGAAAGGTTAGTGCCTACTTGAACAGTAACCTTAGCAGTGCTGCTGAGTTGGCGATCGCTAATGGTGTATTTAAAGCTAGCCGCACCACTAAACCCTCTAGTTGGCTTAAACACAATAAAGTCATCTGCTGAGTTATAGGGAGTGCCGTTATTTTTCAGCACCGCATTACCGTTAACTCCACCACTAACGCTAGTGATGCTGAGTTTGCTGCTATCGATGTCGCGATCGTTAGCCAGCAGAGTACTTGCTTGAATCCTGACTGCTGTATTTCTAGCTGTCGTAACAGTATCATGAACAGCAACAGGTGCGTCATTCACTCCTTTGATGGTCAAACTGACTTTAGCTGTGCTGGTAGAGATCCCATCGCTAATTGTGTAATTAAAGCTGTCGTATCCATTTTTACCTCCAGCCAAAGCTTCAAATTTAGCGTTGGGGTTGTAGGTTAAAGTCTTATCAGCATTAAGAGTTAGTAAGGCACCAGAACTCAAAGTAATAGGAGTGCCAACAGTCACACTACTACCGTTGATATTTGTTACCGTTAAGGGGTTGCCATCTGGGTCGCTGTCGTTGGCTAAGACTGAAATTTTAACAGCAGTGTTTTCATTAGTGGTAGCTTTGTCGGCAACTGCTACTGGAGGTTGATTAGAAGCGATCGCAGTCTCAAAGCCAAAGATGACGTAACCCTGTCCAGCCCCAGATGCAGCCCCACTTGCACCCACAAGCAAGTCATCAAAGCCATCGCCGTTGATATCCCCAGCAGCGCTGACTGAAATACCTGAGACATCATCAGCATTAATGCCGTTGATGATAAAGCCGTTGTTAGGGTGAAGGTTGGAGAGGTCAAGGTTGCCATCAAAACCGTTAGTGCTGCCAAAGACCACGTAGCTCTGCCCTGCACCAGAGGCAGCAAAAGGTGCGCCAATAATCAGGTCAACAATGTTGTCGCTGTTAACGTCTCCAGCCACGCTGACTGAAATACCTGAGAAGTCAGTTTCATTAATGCCAGTAATGGCAAAGCCGTTGCTGCCGTTGAGGTTAGACACATCAAGGGTGGCACCAAAACCGTTAGTGGTACCAAACACCACGTAACTTTGCCCGGCATCAGAGATGGCACGCGGTGCGCCAATAACCAAGTCGTCGATGCCGTCGCTGTTAAAGTCCCCAGCACTGCTAACTGATCTGCCTAAGGAGTCAGTGCCATTACCGTTGATGGTAAAGCCGTTGCTGCCATCTAAGGATGAGAAGTCAAGGGTGGCA
>NZ_JBGTFY010000068.1:0-5022 GCF_041747015.1 Nostoc sp. | reverse complement strand
ATTTAATTATTATCTCTTGTTGCTCTCTCTGCCAAAGTTGTAGCGACTGCCGTATATTTTGCAGCGGCTGATCGCTTGCGATCGCTAAATCTTCTGAACCTACACGCTATTGCTAGAAGTTAATAGCTCATCCAGCTTGCCTTGACTGTCTAAAGCGTGGATATCATCACAACCACCCATATGGTGATCATTAATGAAAATTTGTGGTAAAGAGCGCCGTCCATTTGCTCTTTGAGCCATTTTATTTCTGGCTGTCTCGTCTCCATCAATGCTGTATTCGATAAATTCAACTCCCTTGTCTTTCAGCAAACTTTTGGCACGAATGCAAAACGGGCAAGTCCTCCAAGTGTAAATTTCTACTTTTGCAGCCATAACGTCCTCAAATTTATTTAATACTTCTTAATTTTAGAACTTTACCATTGACTATAGCTGCCTTATCCTGGTTTGACTTTATCTTCAGAAGGCGCTAACTAAATTTGCCACATTAAGTTATTAGTACAGATGAGTCCCTTCGAGACATACTATACGTAGCTTGTTTTTTTGCAGGAGTACGCGGAGTTCAAAATCAAAATCGCTAAAAAGCCTGTTTTATAGGCTTTTTAGCAATTGTATAGCTTCCTTGGAGTATGTTAATCTATTTACGCCTTTAGGGGAGTATCCTTTAAGCTGTTACTAAAAACTTTTTCTTCACCACTCTCAACGCACCTACAGCAAATAAGCCAAGGGCGGCGGCTGTAGCAGGTTCAGGCACTTTTTTAGGCGGAGATGGCGGGGCTTGATAATATGCTGGACCATTTCTGGCTATTACTTTGAAATCAGGTCCGTTGTATTCTGCATTCGTTGTTATTTGAATCCCACTAAGAGAAGTTACTCCCAATTGCTTAAGCTTGACTCCCCATGAACCCACTTGTTGAGCGCCATCAATTTCTGTAGTGTCAATGCTATAGCCTGCGTAATTTTGGTCTTTGTGATTCAGTTGTAAGAATTCACCCATTAACTTGCCAGTGCTATCAATGGCTTGAATGCCCAAGTTACTATTCATACCTCGTTCCCAAAAGAACAGGTTGTCTAATCCAGTTTTATCTTTCTCAATCAACTTGTCGAAGAAGAGGTTGATTTTAAAAGATCCAGTGTCTTCTGTATCAATAATGTTGTTTAAGTTTTTGTTACCCACGAAGGCAGCAATTTCAGTACCAGTTGGGTTTTTCATACCAGAAACAGGTATGGGAGCAGAAGCCTTATCACCTCTATCTGTACTCGCTGCCCCGGTGTTATTGTTTTTGTCCCCTGGTGTACTCGTACTTCCGGCTTGAACGTTTGTGATTGGTGTGTTAGATAAGATATTGACTTTATTAATGAAAGAGAAATTATTAAATTTGGTTCCATCTTGACTAATATAATTTAGCCAAATATCACCTTTGGAAGCATCTGTACCTGTGAGAGATTGAGTGAAATTAGTCTGAAAGGTGGCAGCATTAACGGATGGAGAAAACGCTAAAACTGTTCCAAAGTATATAAAAACAAAAGTGGATATGCGCTGAATTTTCATCGGTTTTGCTATGGTGTTTTAGTAATGAAATTTTTATGGTCTTTCTTCAAGACAAAAGCAGATTAATTTTGAAATTTAGCTACAGCACGGATTAGCGTGATATTGGGTAGCTATGATTTGTCGCAGCTTGATAGTTCAAATTCGAATAAATCTACTCAATGAGTATTGGATTTATTGATTAGAAATCTATGGATCTAACTTGCCATAAACAATCTTGCATAGTTCATCTTTTATCTCCATGTTCATTAAAAATTTAATTTGGGAGGCAAAAACTATACTTATTTAAGTATTCACCTCTAAAGCAGTAATTTCATGGATTATTTATGTGCTTTTTCACCCAACTTAAATCATCATTTTTACTTACTGGTATGCAGACTGTTTGTTTTTTTTGATAAGTCCCAAAGCACCCAGAGCAAATAAAGCTAGAGCTGCTGTTGCCCCTGGCTCAGGCACATATTTAGGTTTAGGTGGAGCCACATAATAAGAACTCGACCCTACCCAGATTGAATTAGCACCAGAAACTCCTGGGTTATTACCGTAATTCCCTATGTGAACTGCCGCGAATATTTTATTCAGAGTATCTTTAAAATTAAAGTCTGATGCATTGAGATCAACATTATTCAGTGAAATTGTGGCAGTGAAGCCATCATTGGTTGGGCCAGTCGATGATGGGTTAATTTCTAAATCTAATTTACCTTGATAGCCACCTGGTTTTTGGTTGTTTTCGGCTGCTGTAATGGGTTTACTGCCCATAGCATAACCTGAAGCTGCGACTATTTTAAAAGCATTATTCTGAAATTTGGTGTCGTTGTAATTCAAATCAAATGTTTGAATTTTATGCACACTTGCTCCTGCTAAGTCGATGACAACATCTACACTTTTTGCGTCAGTCGCATTGTCCTTAATGGTAAGTGTCCCAAAAGAGGTGTTTACTTTAGCACAGCTACTTGAACCAGAATAGCTTTGTGTACCCACAGTTCCAGAGATAACGCAATCCAGGTTATATTTAAAGGAAGCGGCATTAGCTGGGGCAAAAGCGGAAGATGATATTACAACGGCAGTAGCAGCCAAAAAGGATGGTATCGCTGAAGTGGAAAATAGGTGTTTCATGTTAATCAATAATTTGCAAAAAAAATGCTAAGACTCAGTTGCGGATGATGGTAATTTGCTGCTTGCTACCCATCTAAAATCAGATGCACATAGTAAAAGCCTTTCACTAATCTAAACACGGAATTAGTAGTTGTCTATGATACAAGCCTTAAGTTTAAAAAGACTTTATTTTTGGCTTCATATAACAAAAAACCCAGTATTGCTACTGAGTTGTCTTATAACTAAAAAATTATTAAACTAAAGTATTTAACCGTAGTCAACGGCATATTCAATCAGCTGGGCAAGGCGCTGACGTAAAGTTTCTAGTCCCAAGCGCTGACTCGCAGAAATAAACACCGCTAAGGGAAACTCTTCCCTAGCTAAAGCCAGTGTCTCACTATCGGCTTGATCAATCTTGTTAAAAATAACCAGCGCCGGACCAGGAGTTATTGGCATTTGCGCCAAGATTTCTCTGACTGAGCGAATATGACGCAACCAAGCCGGGTGAGACAAATCTACCAAATGTAGTAGAGCATCGGCTTCTGTGACTTCCTCCAAGGTAGCGCGGAAGGCATCCATTAATGATGCTGGCAGTTCGTGTATAAACCCCACCGTATCTGTAATAAGAATTTCCTGAGGTTTATCAGCTTCGCCATGAGGAATTACCAAGCGGCGCGTGGTGGGATCGAGAGTTGCAAATAGCTGATCGGCTGTATAAACTTCTGCATTAGTAAGAGCATTCAGCAAAGTGGACTTGCCAGCGTTGGTGTATCCAACCAAAGCCACTGAGGGAACTTCTTGATGCTGCCGTCGCTGTCGTAGCCGCGAACGATGTGCCTGCAACTGGTCTACTTCTTTTTGCAGTCGGGATATGCGCTGCCCGATCGCACGGCGTTCAGTTTCTAGTTTGGTTTCACCAGGGCCGCGAGTCCCAATACCACCACCCAATCGAGACATGGTGCGACCTCTACCAGCCAGTCGCGGCTGCATATATTCTAACTGTGCTAGTTCTACTTGCAATTTACCGGCACGGGACTGAGCGCGTTGGGCAAAGATATCCAAAATAACTTCGGTACGGTCAACGACCCGGATACCAATTTGCATCTCCAAGTTGCGGACTTGGGAGGGTGAGAGGTCGCGGTCAAAGACGACGAGATTAACTCCTAATGTTTGGGCAGTTAGGGCAATTTCTTGTACTTTGCCTTCGCCAACTACTGTTTGGGGATGAATGCGCGATCGCTTTTGTTGTATTGTCTGTAATACATCTCCCCCAGCCGTATCGACTAAACGTGCTAATTCTAATAGGGTGTCTTGAAATTGTAGGGGAGTTATCTCACTGGTCATCAGCCCGACAATCAGCACGCGATCGTGGTCAGCATCTACTTCCTGCGCGATAAATTCCCGTTGGAATTCCGCTTCCAGGTTTTCCACCAAGTCTACTAAATCCTGATCTGCCAGATCATCCAAGTCCAGAGGTGGCGATATATTCCAACTTGGGGATTGGATTTGTTTAGAGTGAGCGAAGCCGAATTGGCTCTCCTCTACTTTCACAGCAGCAGGACTAGCAATCAGGGTGCGAGAATCTTGGGGTGTCAGATGAGCTAGATAAGCTTCTTTGACATATCCAGTCGCACCGCCTCCCCGCCGTGTAAAACCTGTTCCGGTAATGTTTAGGACAACTAAGGCATCTAAGCGTTGCAGTGCCATAGCCGTGAGTGCCGCTTCATTGGGCGGTTCTGGCTTGAGATGGGTGGCAATACAACGAATACCGCTGAGTCGTTCTGCACCGTAACGGGGCAATTCTAGGGGTGGTATTTGCGTTTGACGAGGTGTGCCTACCCCGACGCGAATTACTTGTCCGCGACGGTTGATGTAGGCGCACACAGGCTGATTGACTTCTGTGCTAATTGCTGCCAGACGCTGCGAAAACTCAGACGTGGTGATGCGATCGCCTGGTATGCGCTGGTGATACAGCCGCTGTAGTTGCTTCAGCTGGCTGGACTTCAGACCTTGGAGATTTCCAAAAATAGTTTCTATAGGCGTTTATGACCAGTTAAATGGCCCCCCAAATCCTTCTTATATCTATTCTATATTACATATAACAAGGTTAAGATTGCTAACTATCTTTGATGCATACATTATCAATTAGTCGCCCAGAGCCTTCGTTTGACGCTATTTTGGTGGTAGTAACCCACACCCAATCGAGCAATGGTAACAACACGCGCCGCCTCAGAACAAAGGGTTGTATTGAGAAATATCAGTTGGCAGACTTTTGAAACCATGCTAGCGGAGATGGGAGAGGATAGAGCCTCTCGAATCACCTATGACCAAGGTATGCTGGAAATTATAACTCCCCTGATGCCGCATGAACATTGGAATTGCTT
>NZ_JBGTFY010000067.1:0-12860 GCF_041747015.1 Nostoc sp. | reverse complement strand
CCCGTTTACGTAGAGGACTACAACATTTTACCATCACCCAAGTTCTCTCCCAAAAGTCCGCTCCTGAAGGGGACTTGACGCCACGCTCACGTGAGCTAGATCAAATTCTTCGTTTAGCCGCCTAGACCACCAGTTGCAACTGTTTGATACTTAGCTCAGGAATTTAATTTCTGGGTCAATTTCTGCAAAAGTATAGCTTCAACGTCATTTTTTCCATCTTGCTTTCCGAGTGGACTTACGCTATTGCCATCGTCAATGCTGATGCTGACGCTATCACTCATGTTATAGACTATACTCGTGAACTTGAAAAATTAAAAATCTTTAATAAAGTCAACTTTACTGCACTAATAGCCCAGTTAGAAGCACTGAAAGCTCAAGTTCCTAATGATGAACAATCATGGGAACTACGTTGGGCATTTGCTAAACACCTCAGACAAACCTTACTTAATGTTTTCAATCTCACCTCAGAAATGGTCAAATTATCTAAAGAAGAAATAAAAGCACTCGAAAATTATCTCTACGCTAATCATCTCATCATCCAGTGCAAACAAGCAGCAGTGCAAGTGTCGCCCCAAACCTGGGAAGCAATTGAGGCGCGAATGTTGTTGGTTCCAGCAGGTTAAGCAACAATAGAAAAATGAAAAGATAGCCAGATAAACGCTCCATGAGTTTATTACAACAGGCTAAGGATACAAAAACGGCGAAGTTGCAGGAAGTTTAGTGGAATGAACAACGCGATCGCTTAATAGCATAACTTGCAGGCAGCGATCGCAACTTTATTTAAAACAGTTCCCGCTTGCTGAAGTCGCTACGCTAAAAGCTTTCATTAACAGAATTTGAATTGTTGTAACAAACGTTGAAGCTGGAGTGATTCCCACTTAAGCTGTTATGACTCCCGCTTAAGCTGTAGCGACTCCCACTCAAGCTGTTGTGACTCCCGCTTAAGCTGTAGCGACTCCCACTCAAGCTGTTGTGACTCCCGCTTAAGCTGTAGCGACTCCCACTCAAGCTGGAGTGACTCCCACTCAAGCTGTAGTTAAAAACGTTGAAGTTGTCCTAACAAACCCTCAAGCTGTTGTTATTACACAAAATCTTGTAGTTAGGAATGCACAACTTTTTGTTTTTCATCTTCGCTCACATATTATCGAACACTAAATTAATACTCACACAACTGAGAAAAAGTCAATAAAAAAAGCCTGGGCCGGTGCGTAGGCGCAGCCCGTCGTAGACATCGCCAGCACAATCTTACACTTTACGCACCTGCAAAAATTAAATATCTTCATCGACTGCAAACAAGCAGCAGTGCGGGTGTCACCCCAAACCTGAGAAGCAATAGAGGCGCGAATGTTGTTGGTTCCAGGTGGTTAAGCAACAATAGAAAAATGAATAGATAGCCAGATAAACACTCCATGAGTTCATTACAATCGGCTAAAGATCCAAAAACTCAAACCTTTACAGCAATTCTGCACTGGGAAGAGGATGTTTATGTAGCTGAATGTCCAGAGGTGGGAACCGCCAGCCAAGGAGAGACGATAGAAGAAGCGATGTCTAACTTACGAGAAGCAACGGAACTATATTTAGAAGAGTTCCCGTTTTTTGAATTAGAAAAATTAAAGCTGTAGCTACTACGCTGAAGGTGTCGTTATGCATACCATTGATAAAAAGTCAATAAAAAAAGCCTGGGCAGGTGCGATACCTACGGTGACCTTCGCTAACGCCCAACCAGCAACAGAATTTCCCTCTACGCAACTGCCAATTATCTCCGGCAAAATCCCAGATGGTTTACGTGGCACTCTGTACCGCAATGGTCCCGCCCGGCTAGAACGCGGTGGCATTGATATGGGACACTGGTTTGATGGAGATGGGGCAATTCTGGCTGTAAATTTTACCGATGCAGGTGCCACCGGGGTTTATCGCTACGTGCAAACCTCTGGCTATCAAGAAGAAGCCGCAGCAGGTAAACTACTCTATGGCAATTATGGCATGACTGCACCGGGGCCAATTTGGAATCAATGGCAAAAGCCCATCAAGAATGCTGCCAATACCTCAGTACTAGCACTTCCAGATAAACTTTTGGCACTGTGGGAAGGTGGTAAACCCCACGCCCTCGATTTACAGACTTTAGAAACTTGGGGCGAAGATGATTTAGGGGGGTTAACGAAAGGATTAAACTATTCGGCACATTGTAAGCGTGACAAGCAAACAGGGGAGATTTTTAACTTTGGCATCAGCCCTGGAAAAAATGCAACGCTTAATATTTACAAAAGCGATTCCACTGGCAAAATTATCCAAAAATCCGCATACCAGCTAGATGGTGTACCATTGGTGCATGATTTTGTTTTAGCAGGACAGTATATTGTATTTTTCATTCCGCCAGTGCGATTGAATGTCTTACCTATACTAGTCGGGATAAACAACTATAGTGATTCGCTAGAGTGGCAACCTAGATTAGGAACTCAGATTTTAGTTATTGATCGGGAAACCCTATCTGTGGTTAGTCGTGGAGAAACTGAACCTTGGTATCAATGGCATTTTGCCAACG
This sequence comes from Nostoc sp., assembly GCF_041747015.1. Taxonomy (GTDB): domain Bacteria; phylum Cyanobacteriota; class Cyanobacteriia; order Cyanobacteriales; family Nostocaceae; genus Nostoc. The sequence continues at coordinate 10,318 of NZ_JBGTFY010000067.1, read as the reverse complement.
GTTATGTCGATGCTAGCGGCTCAGTGATTGTAGATATCGCCCGTTATGAAGATTTTCAGACTAACCAATATCTCAAACAAGTAGCCACAGGTGAGACTCACACCGCAGCTAAAAGTACACTAACGCGAGTTCATTTGCATCCCCAAACGAGCAAAGTTACCTCAATTCAGCAAGTATTAAATCGACATTGTGAATTTCCGACTGTACCACAGCAAAACGTCGGGCAAGCTTCTCAGTACACATATATGTCAATACTCCAGACAGGAACAGATATTAGCCAAGAACTATTAAATGCGATCGCTCGCTTCGACTACAAAACCGAAACCCTCACCGAAGCAGACTTAGGAGAAAATCGCTATCCTTCCGAACCCATCCACGTGCAAGATAACCAAAACCCTGAACAAAGTTGGCTGCTAACCGTTGTCTACGATGGTAATTCTCATAGTAGTGAACTTTGGGTATTTGATAGCGATCGCCTAGACACAGAACCCCTTTGCAAACTCCAATTACCCAGCGTCATCCCCCACAGCTTCCACGGCACCTGGAACCCAGCATAAATAACCCCTCAGCGTCCCTCAGCGGTTCCCTCCGCGCTCCTTTGCGTTAAAAAACAAGCTTATGCAATTACAACAACCCCACCATTCCCCCACCGAATACCTAGAACTAGAAGTCATTTCCGAGTATCGTCACGAATATATAGATGGTCAAATTATACCCATGACAGGTGGAACACCAAATCACAATCAAATAGCTGGGAATTTTTATGCAGCCCTTAATTTTGCTCTGAAGCGACAACCTTATCGAGTATTCATCACTGATCAACGTTTATGGATTCCCAAAAAGAAAATTCATACATATCCCGATGTCATGGTTGTTGCCGGTTCATTAGAATTTTCTGAGGGACGTAAAGATACAATTACTAATCCCTTGATTATTGCTGAAGTGCTATCTAAATCTACCAGAAACTATGACATAGATGAAAAATTTGCGGCTTATCGCACCATACCCAGTTTCCAAGAATATGTTCTGATTGATCAGTACAAAAATCATGTAGAACAATATTCTAAAACTGATGAGAAAAAATGGATTTTCTCCGAGCATGAAGATGAGGATAGCATTTTAATTCTCTCCTCGATTGAATTTCAAATCTCTCTATCAGATATTTACGATAAAGTTGAATTTGAGACTCAAGAATAACCTGACTTTAAACTTAAATTCCCATTAGCCGATCTCAACTAAAAATCATCTCTGTGGTTTCACTCATGCCAATCCACCAACTCATCTGCTAGAGCTTTGAAAGGTTTACTATTATATAAGAAATGCTTGCTAGAGTCTGGAGTGCATCAATTGTGGGCATCGATGCCGTCAAAGTAGGCGTAGAAGTCGATGTGTCAGGAGGATTACCGGGAATTGTTGTCTTGGGACTGCCAGATTCAGCGATTCAAGAATCAAGAGAAAGAGTCAAAGCAACGCTGAAAAATGCTGGCTTTGCCTTTCCCATGCGAAAGATCGTCATTAATTTAACTCCGGCAGATTTACGCAAAGAAGGCCCTTGTTTCGATTTGCCGATTAGTGTGGGAATTTTGGCAGCTTCTGAGCAAGTTAGCCCTGATTTGCTGGGGGATTATCTATTTTTGGGCGAAGTCTCTCTAGATGGCAGTTTGCGTCCGGTGGCTGGTGTCTTACCGATCGCAGCCGCAGCCCAAAAGATGGGAATTGCAGGTTTAGTTATCCCTGCTGATAATGCTCAAGAAGCCGCAGTGGTTGAAGGCTTGGCTGTTTATGGTTGCAAACATTTGTCTGATGTGGTAAATTTTTTAAATAATCCGGGGCGTTACAAACCTGTGCAGATGGATGAGACACCGGAGATAGCAACAGTATCTTACCCTGGCGCAGATTTGCATGATGTTAAAGGACAAGCTCATGCGCGTCGAGCCTTAGAAATTGCTGCGGCTGGCGGACATAATTTAATTTTTGTTGGGCCACCTGGTAGTGGGAAAACCATGTTAGCACGGCGCTTACCAGGAATTTTACCCCCCTTGAGCTTTGCCGAATCTTTAGAAGTGACTCGCATTCATTCGGTAGCTGGTTTATTGAAAAATCGTGGTTCATTGGTACGCGATCGCCCTTTTCGCAGTCCCCACCACTCGGCATCTGGGCCTTCTCTCGTTGGTGGCGGTAGCTTCCCTCGCCCTGGAGAAATTTCATTATCTCACCGAGGTGTGCTTTTCTTAGATGAACTCACGGAATTTAAACGAGATGTGTTGGAATTTCTGCGTCAACCTTTGGAAGATGGTTACGTGACAATTTCCCGCACCAAATTATCGGTAACATTTCCGGCGCAGTTTACTCTGGTAGCGAGTACCAATCCCTGTCCATGCGGTTATTATGGCGATACCATCCAACAATGTACTTGTTCTCCCCGGCAACGCGAGCAATATTGGGCAAAACTTTCTGGCCCGTTGATGGATCGAATTGATTTACAAGTTGCGGTGAATCGCTTGAAACCAGAAGAGATTACCCAACAACCTACGGGAGAAGCATCAGTATCAGTGCTACAACGAGTTCAACAAGCAAGCGATCGCGCAATTACTCGCTTTCAAGAAGAACCAAATCTGCGTTGCAATGCCCATTTGCAGAGTCGTCATCTCCAGAAATGGTGCAAGCTAGATGATGCTAGTCGCAATTTATTAGAAGTAGCAATTAGAAAATTAGGTTTATCGGCAAGAGCAAGCGATCGCATTCTCAAAGTAGCACGGACTATTGCAGATTTAGCGGGAGAAGATGAGCTAAAAACTAATCATGTAGCGGAAGCAATTCAGTATCGCACAATCGATAGAATGCAGTAGGAATCTTGTGATGATGACTTAAGTCTGTTAAATAGTTTGTGTTATTAGCAGCTAAAACAGCAACCCTAAAGCTATGATTCTAATAAATGAGTCAGAGTCGAAACTTTATGGAAATTAATACTTTAGCAGAATTACAGACCGCAAATTTAAAAGTAAATATTTTGCTGGAAACTAGAGAAGATGGTAGCGCGATCGCATCTATTTTGGAACTTCCACAGTATCATGTCGAAGCAGCAACTCGTGAACAGGCACTTTTAATACTGAACCAGCTTTTGGTTCAGCATTTAGACAAAGTTGAAGTCATTCCGATGGAAATCAAATTGCCTCAAACTGAGCAATATCAAAAACCTTGGATGAAATTTGCCGGAGTATTTAAAGATGATCCAGACTTTGACGTAGTTCAACAGTATATTCAAGAGTATCGTCAAGAATTGGATGCTACTGAGAATGCAGCAGATTCTAGTATGCAGAGGGAAGCAAGTTGAGTCTTTGGGTTCTCGATACTGATAGCGTTTCTCTTTTCCAGAGAGGAAATTTAGAAATTGCTTATCGCCTAAATATTATTGACGCTAGCGAAGTCGCAATTACAATTGTCACTATCGAGGAACAACTTCGTGGACGATTTCAAGTTATTCGACGAGCGACTCCTAATGAACTGGTTTCGGCTTATGATAAACTACAGGTAACGTTTGATAGTTTGAAAAGCTTCAATGTCTTAAAATTCACTCCTGAAGCCCAAAAACTATATACAAATCTACTCCATCAAAAGATTAAAGTTGGTCGGCAGGATTTACGGATTGCTGCCATCGCTCTCTCGGTAAATGGAATTTTGGTTACACAGAACAACCGGGACTTTTGTCAAGTACCAAATTTAGTTTTAGACAATTGGACTTTGTAAAACTGTTCTTCAAGCCGCACAATATTGACTTCCGTCCAGCAAACGGTCTGCTTTATGGTGTCACAGATACTGACAAAGTATACACGATCAACTTTAGAACTGGTCAGGCGACCTTTGTGAGCCAACTATCTAGCAGCTTTAATGGAGGATTTCAGTCAGGGTTTGACTTCAATCCCGTACCAGACCGCTTACGGACAGTAGGTAGCAATGACCAAAATTTTCGTACCAATGTCGATACTGGTGCAGTTACTGTCGATAAAACCCTAGCCTACGCTATTGATGATGTTAACGCCGCAGTTGACCCCAACATTACTGGTGCCGCTTACATAAATTCAGTTGCTGGAGCCACATCAACTCAACTTTATGGCATTGATTACGATCTTGACGTGTTAGTACTGCAAAACCCACCCAATGATGGCACTCTCAGAACTATCGGCAAGCTTGGTGTTAACTTTGCACCCATAAGTGGGTTCGACATCTTTACAGATGCACAAGGCAAAAATACTGCCTATGCACTGTCTGGTTCAGTTCTTTACACTATTGACCTATCTACTGGCATTGCAACTAAAATTGCCAATGTACCTAAAGGTAACTTCATTGGTTTAGCCGTTAGATCTAGGTAGGCGTTCCCAAGCTTGACTTGATCTATTTGTTAAAAGCGTAAATACGTATGCTCTGGTCTTGATTGTTAAGATATTCAATCGAGAGCAGAGCAGACGCTTTAGAAAAACTCACGAAGTCCTCATAAGTGAAATTTTTAAATTTCATACCTTAATTTAGCAATACCAAATTTTCAATTTATATTCTTTATTAGTCTTACCTTAAAGAGAAAGGTTCAAAGAAGACTGTTTGTACTGTACTAAAGTACAAGCTACTAAAGTTTAATTTTTGATTATATTTAAATCAGATTTTTTATTAATCTAAAATCTCCATTAAGAAAGATTTATTTAATGATTAAGACTGGCATAATAAAAAATACAAATAATATTTTTTATGCAAGAAAAATTAAATAATGTTAAATGGTAAAACTTCTCATTAACTATTTATCATTAATAGTTACCAAAAAGCTGGAAAAAATTTATGGTTCAAACTTGGCTGTGGATTGGTGTCATCAGTATGACACTGGGTTGTGCTTTTTTCGGAATAGGCGCACACAATGGCAATATTGAATCGGAACCGTTATATAAGTAAGTATAAATTTTCAGTACGATGTTTTAGATAGCTAACCGATGAAGAAACACCAAATTTTAGCAAAACGATATTAGGGGAATCAATCAAGGGATTATGCGATCGCACTACCTATTGTCTGTCAAAAAGCAAATTATTTATAGATATTCCCATCAAATAAATTATCGACTCTGCTAAATTCCTCCTCAAGGACGCTTCAGAAACTCCCTTGGGAAGATGACGATAGTAAGCAAATCAGTATCCAATATATCAGGGACTAAGCAACATCCCCTGTAAGGAGACTGACGCAATGAATTTGCAGGCAATTGGGCAGCTATTCCAAGAAACCTTTAAGGAATGGAGTGAGGATAAAGCCTCACGGTTAGCGGCGGCGTTAGCTTATTACACGATTTTTTCCATCGCACCGTTACTAATTATTGTAATTGCGATCGCAGGCGCAGTATTTGGAGAAGAGGCGGCAAGGGGTCAAATCGTTGGACAAATTCAAGGTTTAGTCGGTAAAGATGGCGCAGAATTCATCCAAACGGCGATTACAAATGCTAATAAACCCCAAACAGGTGCGATCGCCTCTATCATTAGTGTTGTAGTCTTGCTCGTAGGTGCTACTGGTTTATTTACCGAGTTGCAAGATGCCCTCAACACGATTTGGGAAGTTAAACCGAAACCCGGACGCGGCGTTATCAACATGATTCGCCTACGCTTTTTATCGTTTGCAATGGTGATCGGGATTGGCTTTTTACTTTTAGTTTCTCTAGTAATTAGTACAGCATTATCAGCATTAATAACATACTTTAGTAACTTACTCCCAGGTGTCGATTTTGTCTGGCAAATTATCAGCTTCATCATCTCTTTTGCCATCACTACATTACTGTTTGGACTAATTTTTAAAGTTCTACCAGATGTCAAAATTGCTTGGGGTGATGTTTTAATTGGAGCTATTCTTACCTCTTTCTTATTTACCATTGGTAGGTTTTTGTTAGGACAGTACTTAGGTAATGGCAGCTTTGGTTCAGCTTATGGTGCAGCCGGTTCACTGGTGGTAATCTTAGCTTGGGTTAACTATGCCGCCCAAATTCTTTTCTTCGGTGCTGAATTCACCCAGGTTTATGCTAGAAGACACGGGAGCGGCATAACTCCAGATAAAAACGCCATACCTCTCAATGATAAAACTTCTACTCCTGACGAGACGAAGAGCAATGGTACTACTGAAAAAAAGCAAAATAAAAGTAATAAACAGCCGTTTTCTAAGTTAATGAATCGCCTCATCCGGTCGTTTTGGCAACCTAAGCGCTTGAAATCTAGAAGAAAAAGGCAGTACTTTTAATTACTAAAAGGATACACATTATTTTCCTTGGCTGTAGTTATCTTATAGCTAAATTGATGTAGGAGATAAGTCCGTATCCAAGGGCAAGGTTTTCTTTCCTTGCTTTTAAATTCCTTTAATCACGGACAAAATACTTTTGTGAACCTGAGTATTTCGTTAAAAACTGATTACAACCTATAGCTTTTCAAAAAGGAAGTTCCAGTTTATCTAGATGATTTCCTGGATTATGAATTAGATTTAAATACTATAAAAAGAGAAAATTAATGTTGACGAACAAATTGTTTTTTATCGATTGGCAAGCAATCTTTATTCCTAGCATCAGCATCTTTGAGTTGATTATCCGCGGTTCACTGGTCTATTTAGCGCTATTTTCAGTACTACGCATACTTCCTAGCCGACAACTAGGAACTCTAGGAATTACTGATTTACTCGTAGTTGTATTGTTTGCTGAAGCTGCTCAAAACGCTATGGCGAGTAATTATACATCAATCACTGAAGGCGCTATCCTGGTAGGAACTGTGATTTTTTGGAGCTACTTGCTAAACTGGTTAGGCTATCAAATACCCCAGTTCCAACGTTTCCTAAATCAGCCACCGTTGCTACTGGTAAAGAATGGTCGGATGATTCAGCGTCATCTGCAACGAGAGTTAATTACAGACGATGAGTTGATGAGCAAGTTACGTCAGCAAGGTGTGGAATTTTTAGCAGATGTAAAGTTTGCATACATGGAAGCTGACGGTAGGATTAGTATCATCACGTCGGACTCAAAAACTAGTTCCGTCCCTGAGCAAAAAGTAGAGTTAAAAAGTGATCTACATTAATTAGACTGTAGAATATGACGGTTGTATTCTGTGCCGAATTGTGATTGAGCGTTATAGTTTGCCCGAAATGGCTAATTTGTGGAATGAAGCCTATAAGCTAAAAACTTGGCTGCAAGTAGAAATTGCTGTTTGTGAGGCTCAGGCTGAATTGGGTTACATTCCGTCTCAGGCGGTCGAGGAAATTAAGGCCAAGGCAGATTTTGACCCAAAACGGGTGCTGGAAATTGAGGCTGTAGTCCACCACGACGTTATCGCTTTCTTGACAAATGTTAACGAATATGTCGGTGATGCCGGACGCTATATTCACCTGGGTTTAACCAGTTCTGATGTACTGGATACGGCTTTAGCACTACAATTAGTTGCCAGTCTGGATGTGTTGTTGCAACGTTTGGAAGATTTGATTCAGGCAATTCGCCAAAAAGCACAAGAGCACCGTCATACAGTGATGATTGGCCGATCGCATGGTATTCACGCTGAACCAATTACTTTTGGTTTTAAACTAGCTGGCTGGTTGGCAGAAGTGTTGCGACATCAAGAACGCCTGAGAATTCTTCGCCAAACCATCGCCGTGGGTAAATTTTCTGGAGCAGTGGGAACTTACGCTAATGTTGAACCCCGTGTAGAAGCGATCGCTTGCCAAAAACTCGGACTCAAACCCGATACGGCCTCAACACAAGTTATTTCCCGCGATCGCCACGCCGATTATGTGCAACAATTAGCTTTGGTAGCGGCATCCATCGAACGTTTTGCTGTCGAAATTCGCAATCTGCAAAAAACCGACATTCTAGAAGTTGAAGAATTCTTCGCCAAAGGTCAAAAAGGTTCCTCAGCAATGCCACACAAGCGTAACCCCATCCGTTCGGAACGGCTAACGGGAATGGCGCGACTCGTCAGAAGTTATGCCGGTGCAGCTTTGGAAAACGTTGCTCTTTGGCATGAAAGGGATATTTCCCACAGTTCTGTAGAACGGGTAATTTTGCCCGATGCTTGCACCTTGACGCATTTTATGTTGATAGAAATAACCGACTTGGTGAAAAACCTGTTGGTCTATCCTGAGAACATGGAACGAAATCTCAACCTCTACGGTGGCGTTGTGTTCAGCCAAAAAGTGCTACTTGCTTTGATAGACAAGGGAAGCAACCGAGATCAAGCTTATGCGATCGTTCAAGAAAGCGCTCACGCCGCTTGGAACAAGCCCGAAGGCAATTTCCAGGACTTGATTAGCAAAGACCCTCGCGTTATCCAAAAGTTGTCTCCAGCCGAACTAGAGGTGTGTTTCGACCCCCAGCAGCATCTACGGCATTTAGAAGAGGTTTACCAACGATTAGGTATTTAGTTTGCTTGTAGTGAGCGCTTAAGCGTTCACTACTAACTTGTTAGTCAAAAATCCGCAAATTTTCTGAAGATTGTCAGTTTAGTGCTGGAATTTTTGTGAGTTCTGGGTAGTATAAATAACAAATATCTAGCTATATTATTAGTGCTTCCAGTACTTTAATGATTGAAATCTTAGCCACACTTTCAGCCTCTGCGGCAGCAGGAATGAGAATAGGTACACCTTTGCTAATTATTGGATTATTGCAGGGTAGTAACTTGTGGTCGCAAGTTCCAATTTTATCTCATATTTCTCAACCAATATTATTAGCGTGCCTCAGTTGTTGGTCTTTATTTGAATTATTGGCCTCAAAAAAGCTATGGGGGCAAAGATTGCTCCAAGTAGTTCAGTTATTAATGTCTCCCGTCGTGGGGGCAATTATGGGGTTAGCAGTAGCTTCCGCAACAGCAACGCCAAATTGGCTAATTGCCTTAACTGGGAGTTTATTAGCTTTAGTACTCCAGCTAGTTCAAGTTGGTTGGTTCTATCGCTTACGCGGCTTACCGTTGTGGGCAGTCTTTCTTCAAGATACCTTATGTGTTGCTCTAGTACTTTTTGCCTTTGATGCTCCTTGGCAAGGAGGATTAATTGCTTTACTTCTGCTCTGGTTTGCAGTTCATAGTACTAAGCAGTGGTATAATTGGTATTGGCAGAAAAGTTAGGAGTTAAAAGTGATAAATTAGGAATGAAGATAGAAGTTAACTACTTTTTTTCATTCGCAGTAAACTTCTGAGGCCCGGTTCTAATCCACGCTCCATGAGCAGGAAGACCTTGTTGCAGCGGATTGATGCTGGATTGGATCAAACTTCCACCTATGATAAAGGTAGCGTAAGTGTTAAATGGTGACATACCGCTCTGGGGCGCGGGAGTAACTACACTACGCCAACTTCCCTCCAATGCCCTCGTTTGATTCTGAACCTGCTGTTCTGACCACAATTCATGACTAGCCGCCTTGCTCCCATCTAACCAGGGAGTAATCATGGTAATTACAGCAATGGTTCCTAATATGGAAAAGACCTTTTTATTAATCATAAAAATCTTATTTTGATTTTCAAGATCGATATTTCTAAAATGTAGAATTTTACACCTACGTCAGAATATATCTTTATAAAAGGAAACTTGATTGTGAAAAGTTGTTTCTTACTTTTCTGACTCAAAGCTCATGTTGTCACCATGACAATTAAATAATGCACTGATGACAACTAATTATTACAGTTCGTGTCTTGTTTGCGCCGTCGTTTTCTTGCCCATATCTCTGGTGGGCAGGTTCATTTTCTATTCCCTAAAAACTGAGCGATGTATTGAAATTGTTGTAAAAACTGGCAATATCCCCTGAAAATGCTTGATATTTAGTTGCCAACACAGCAATTGCGATCGCAGATCATACTCCAATACGGTTCAGTTAGCGCAAAAAACCTTAAGCTGCGTAGGTTGGGTTGAGGAACGAAACCCAACATTTGGGCAGGTTTGTTGGGTTGAGGCTTTGCGAAACCCAACCTACAATTTTCCTTAACTGAACCGTATTGGATCATACTCTAGTATTTCTCCTTAGTGCGTAGGCGCTAGCCCGTCGTAGACATCGCACACATCGTAAATAACCTAATTCTGCCTGGATAACCCAAAAAGGCGTAGAAGCTCTGCTTCTTGTCGCCAGACATCGCCCATTGTTTGCCCAAGGTGTCATCATCTGGTGGATTTCTGCTCAACTTGGTAGCTAACAAGTGTTAACTACCTATACTTTTGCAGAAATTGACCCAGAAATTAAATTCCTGAGCTAAGTATCAAAAAGTTGCAACTGGTGGTCTAGGCGGCTAAACGAAGAATTTGATCTAGCTCACGTGAGCGTGGCGTCAAGTCCCCTTCAGG
>NZ_JBGTFY010000066.1:0-21294 GCF_041747015.1 Nostoc sp. | reverse complement strand
ACAAATTGGTTTAAGGATGAAAATTTCTGGCGCACAGTGGAATGTTGCCAGTGTCAATCACATCCTCTCTGTTCGTTGCGCTTATCTCAATGGGTTACTTGCTGTTTGATAGGGTGTTTCCGCCAAAAGTGGATGCTCCCTCGCGGTGTATCTCTGAAAAGTTTTCTAAATCTTCTATTGTTTGAGGAGCTGGAAACACCTTGCTGTCAGGGGATTTAAATCTTTCAAGGTAAATTGAAAGAGCCTCTGTATCGTCTCTGTGGTCAAGGATATATTGACGAAACTCGGCACGGGTCATTAATGAAAAATCAGGTTTACTCATACAAATATTCAATTACCATTCGGGGAAATTACAATTTCTATTTCTTCTCCAGCCATTGCTAACGCTTATAATTCACACACTAGCCAACTGCCGTTGATACAAAGCCCAATACACACCTTTTTTTTGCAGCAACTCATCATGGGTTCCTCGTTCCACAATCTCGCCTTTTTCTAATACCAAAATCAAGTCGGCTCGTTTCAATGGTGCAAATCGGTGAGCAATCATAAATACTGTGCGCTCCCCCGAAACTTCCTGCAAGTTCTGCAATACTTTTTGTTCTGTCTCACTATCCAAGCTACTTGTAGCTTCATCTAAAATTAAAATCGGAGCTTGAGAGAGGAATAAACGCGCTAAAGCAATACGTTGTCGCTGTCCGCCAGATAAAGCGACTCCGCGCTCTCCAATGCTGGTTTGGTAGCCTTTGGGCATTTCGCTGATAAAATTATGAGCTGCCGCCAGTCGTGCGGCTCTCATCACCTGCTCAGTTGTAATATCTGAATCGCCGAAAGTGATATTTTCCGAGATGGTAGCGTCGAAGAGGAAATCGTCTTGGAGGACAACGCTAATTTGTTGTCGTAAAGAACCGATATCAGCATTTTTAATCTCGAAATCATCAATCGAGATAGAGCCGGATTCTGGTTTATAAAGGCGTTGTAAAAGCTTAGAAAGTGTACTTTTACCAGAACCGCTGCGTCCCACAATTCCCACAAACATCCCAGGTTGCACAGTCAAAGAAATGCCTTTGAGAACAGGTTCTTCTTGATCGCTTTGGTAGCGAAAAAACACTTTTTCAAAGTTGACTTGACCGCGCAGTGGTGGTAAAACTAAACCAGAACCGGGTTCAGCTTCGGGAGCAGTATTAAGAATATCTCCAAGTCGATCTACAGATAGTAAAACTTGCTGGAATTCTTGCCAAAGTTGTACTAAACGCAGCAGTGGATCTGTTACTTTAGAAGCTAACATTTGAAAAGCAACTAATACACCAATAGTTATCTTTTGTTCGATGACAAGTCCGGCTCCAAACCAGAGAATAATTAAGTAGGAAAAATTTGTCAAAAAGTCGCCGATATTACCACCAATATTAGAAGTGGTGGAAGCTTTAAAGCTGGTGCCGATGTAACGCGCAAATAAGCCTTCCCAACGGCGGCGAGATTTGCGTTCAGCAGCATGAGCTTTTACAGCATGAATTCCTGTGACAGTTTCTACTAAAAAGGATTGGTTATCGGCACCGCGATTAAAAGTTTCATTCAACCAATGGCGTAAAATCGGTGTAGCCACTAAATTTAAAACGACGAACAGGGGAATCACTGCCAAAGCCACCCAAGTCAGGGTGACATTGTAAGCAAACATCAGTACGAGATACACTACAGAAAAGATGCTGTCAAGGATGACAGTTAAAGCTGTACCCGTTAGAAATTGCCGAATATTTTCGAGTTCCTGCACTCTAGCAACGGTATCGCCTACCCGACGCGACTCAAAATAATTCAAGGGTAGACGCATCAGTTGCCGAAACAACTGAGAGGATAAACTTAAATCAAGGCGATTAGCGGTGTGGGTAAAGATGAATAGCCGTAAAGTGCCTAAAACTGCTTCAAAAATCGCTACACCCAAAAGTGCGATCGCCATCACATCCAAAGCATTCCGGCTTCCAAACACCATTACTTTGTCAATGATGTATTGAGTAATAATTGGCGTTGCTAACCCCAACAATTGCAGCGCCAAAGAAAGCAATAATACTTCTCCTAACAACTTGCGGTGTTGCCAAACCGCAGGAACAAACCAACTCAGGTTAAACTTATGCTGATCATCTTGCTCTTGAATTAATTCAACTTGCCAAAGTTGTCCATCCCAATTTTCCTCAAGCATTTTTTGGGGAATACTTTCGCAAGTTTGACTCAGGTTGGTAGGAAATGCGATAATTAAGCGATTACCCTTAACGCCATACATAACAATCCACTCTTCCCGTCGCCAAAGCAACAAAGCGGGGAAAGTTAATGAGCGCAAATCATTCGAGCTAACTTGTAGCTGTCGCACTTGCAGTCCGAGTTTTTCGCCCGCTTCCATGACATCGTGAGGACGCTCTCCCCGCAGTTGACGCTGTACCGAATCAAATGAAATCGGATTTTGTAAATATTGCGCTGCCATTGTTAAGCACGCAGCCGCAGTATTGGGACTCAAAACAAATGGATAACCTGATACTGGTTGAGGTAAATTAGCGTCTATTGACTGATAACGCGATCGCTCTTGCTGCCAAAATTGATTAATTTCTGCTGATGGTACTTCTTTCCAAACTGCTGCATCCCAACGCACGACTACTACATCTTTGCTAGATGCTACAGCTTGAAATTCTCCAGAAAGCTGGAGTAAATCGCCAAACCAATCTCCTGCTTTTAAAGTTGCTAGTGATTTAGCTTTCCCATCTTCTCTGAGACGCACATTCCCTGAAATAATTAAAAATTGATTACCTGGAATATCCGTAGACCAAATTTTTTCTCCTATCTTATATTGACGAGTTTCTGATTGATTCCTCAATTGAATTTGCTGCTGAGGAGTTAGCAAGCACAGTGGCAAGCTTTCCCATTTTAAATAAACTTGTAAGTTCATGATGCATCCTAAAAGTCCACCTGAAGCTTGACATTAATATTTTGAATCTTTTCTTCTAACCATTGCTCGAAAAGCTCATCTTTTAATTCTTGCTTGAGTTGGTCTTCTAACGAAGCTTCTAGAATTTTTTCAACCCTAACTAAATACCAAAGTTCATCAATTTCTAGCGGACCAATTAACTCGCCAGAATTAGCTAAATTAATCGCGGCTCTGAGTGCATCTGGCATTGTACCCCGGCTAACTGCTCCCATCATGCCATTAAAAATCCGGTCATCTTCTATGGAATATTCTTGGACAAGCTGCTCAAATTTGCCACCGTCTTCCAAAATTTGACTTTTCAATTCTTCGGCAAGCGCTTGGTTTTCTACAACTAAACGTGACAGCACTACTTTATCCAAAAATATTTTACGTTCAATAAAATATTCCTGTAAGTTCGGTTCAGTAACCTGATTTTTTAATGTTTCCAACTTGAGGTTAGAGGTGATTTGCTTGCGGAAAGTAGCGTAGTCTATACCTTCATTCGCAAGCCATTCTTTAAAGCTTTGGTAGTCAATCAACTGATTCTCTAAGCGAAAATCCATTACTACTTGATCTATCAAATCAGCAGCAATATCAAATTCCTCTATGGTTTGTAGTTCTTGTTCGATAATGTACTGGCTAAGAATTTCCCAGATGACAGAGTTAAGTCTGCCGGAAGACTCCAGGTATCTTAATGCTTCACCTAGAGAAATAGGCTGGTCATCAGCTATTAAAAACACAGTAGACTCTATCATTGAGGGTATGTTTAGAGTTTAGAGCTTATAAATTTAAGCAGATTTCCACAGGTCGCCTGTTTGCAAATATTGCTCTTGTTGGTGAGTGCGTAATATAAGCACCTACAAGATATAGTCGCATAATTTCGGACTTTACTAAAAAACTGCTTTGAAAATCTAAGCTAAAACCACACAAAATCGTTCCAACATCATTTTCATAGTCTTTTGTGAGCGCAGCTCATGGAGTCTCTTGTAAAAATGAGAGCTTGCCTTAATTGTGACTCTAACTTCTAGGCTGGAGATGGCGTGGTTAGTGTATTTGATATTTTAGTAACGCCGCGCCTACATTGTTTGAGGGCTGACAATCAGCAAGGAAAGCACGGGCAAAGTCAAAGGGATTGTCAGCATCTACTGACAAAACTTGCAGTTTGAACCAATTTTGCGGGATTTGATACAGCCTTACCTAATTCTTTTCAGAGTTAATAGAGGAGAGGTGTTCATCACCAATCTCCCAAATCAAATGACCCTCAATGTACAGTTAGCTGATGTCTTACACCTGTCACAAAAACGTCTGGGAATTCATCATGCTGTGGCATAATTAACCGCAGGGTCTAACCCCTCACCCCAAAAACCTTAATTAGGCTGTGTTTATCTGCTCTGAAATAAATTTCGGGCTTGCACCAGTCCAAACAACCGCCTAAGAATGAACTTCCTCTCTTATGGCTAAAAAGGTTTTAGTCCACTTAAATGAACTTGGGCAATGAGCGGCTGCAATTGATTGCAGGGCGGATGATGGTGCTAATGGAGAATGCTGCAAGCTATGAGGTTAGTGATGTTTAACGAATAGACTCCACTTGACGTTTTAGCGAATCGCACCTCATGCAGCTCGCTTAATTAGATGATTTTAAAAAATTTTTTGGGAAACCCACTTATGCGCCATCTCAAATTTACTCCGAGTTGGTTGCGGTTTTTAATTATTTTTTTATTGGCGATGGGTATATTGTTTCGCTTTTTTAACCTTGATAATAAGGTTTACTGGCATGATGAAATCTATGCCTCATTGCGGATTTCTGGTTACACAATAAACGAAGCAAAACAGCAACTTTTTAATAATCGTGTCGTTGGCGGAGAAAGTTTTGCCCAGTTTCAAGGTGTCAATCAAAAAAAAAGCTTAAATGACACAATTATGTCTTTGGCAAAAGAAGATTCTCAGCATCCGCCGTTATATTATGTAATAGCTCGATTCTGGATGGAAATCTTTGGTAATTCGGTGACGGCGATCAGAAGTTTATCTGCTTCTATCAGCTTGCTGGTTTTTCCTTGTGTTTATTGGCTATGCCGAGAATTATTTAATGTACCATTATCGGTTCCTGGTGTAGCGATCGCACTTATGGCCATCTCTCCAATTCATCTAGTATACGCCCAAGAAGCACAAGAATACATTCTTTGGTTAGTCACCATCTTACTATCTAGTGCGTCTCTGCTGCGAGCAATACGGCTGGAATCAGAAGATAAAGATGAGCTAGCCAAAAAACGACAAAGACCAGATTTATTCGCTATCTGGAGCATTTACGCCGTAACTTTAGCGCTCAGTCTATATACATTTATTTGGAGTGGATTTGTAGCAGTAGCTCACGGAATTTATATGATGATCACCGCCAAATTCCAGTTAACTGAAACTGTCAGAAATTATTTACTAGCATCACTGGTAGGTTTTTTAGCCTTCATGCCTTGGATAGCAGTTGTGATGGGTGACTTTTTTCAATTTTTGATTTCAGCAGAGAAGACAACAACGCAGTTATCTCTGATGCCTATAATTCCATTTTTGCTGATGCAGTTAAGCCGAATTTTTTTTGATGTAGGTATTAGCTCAGAAAATCCCCTGCTCTATTTAATTACACCAATCTTCTTAACTTTAGTAGGATATTCTATTTATTTTATTTGCCGAACAACTAACTATAAAGTCTGGTTGTTTATCATCACATTAGTTGTCGTGCCAGCACTACCCCTAATCCTACCAAGTTTAATGGCTGGGGGGATACAATCATTTACCGAACCATATTTAATACCATCTTATTTAGGAATCCAAATAACTGTTGCGTACTTACTAGCAACGCAACTATACAATGGAAGTGTGTCACATCGAAGCATTTGGCACATAATCATGGCATTAGTGATTATTTGTGGTCTGGTTTCTTCTAGGGTGAGTTCCCAAGCAGAAATTTGGTGGAATAAGGATATGAGCTATGGCAACCCCCAAGTTGCCCAAATCATCAATAAAACGACTCGCCCACTTTTGATTAGTGATGCTTTCGGTAATAATTTTGGGAATGTTTTTTCTCTGAGCTATCTTTTAAAACCAAAAGTGCGATTTCTATTGGTAAACAACCAAAAAGCTCCGAAACTTCCTGACGGATTTACTGATGTTTTTTTACTCAATCCTTCAGATACTTGGCGCGAAACAATAGAAAAAAAGTATAAGTTAGAGACAGATATTGTTTACAGTGACAACTATTATTCTATCTGGAAATTAACTAAACCTCGTAACTCGCGCCGACGTGATATTCTGCGTAAGAATAAATTATCTGCTAGTTTGTAGTGTGGTAAGGTGTTACCTATTAGGTGTCTCACGCAGAGACACAGAGAAAGAGTCAATGATTATGTACAATTTATTATGAAATTTAGTTATGCGGCATCTCAAACTGGCTCCCAATAGGTTGCGGTTTCTCATTGTCGTTTTGTTAATGATTAGTGTATTTTTTCGGTTTTTTAACCTTGACAGCAAAGTATACTGGCACGATGAGACTTTCACTTCTTTGCGAATTTCTGGTTATACGGCAACTGAAGTAAAACAGCAAATATTTAATGGTCGTATAATTACTAAAGAAAGTTTTGCTAAATTCCAAAGTTACAATATGGAAAAAGGCTTAAGTGACACAATTAAGTCTTTAGCAACAGAAGATCCACAGCATCCTCCACTGTATTATGTAATCGCTCGATTTTGGGTGGGAATCTTTGGTAATTCGGTGACAGCAATTAGAAGTTTATCTGCTTTGATCAGCTTATTGATTTTTCCCAGTGTTTATTGGTTATGTCGAGAATTATTTAAAGCATCGGTATGGGTATCGGAGGTTGCGATCGCACTCATGGCAATCTCCCCTATTCACCTAGTATACGCCCAAGAAGCACGAGAATATATTCTTTGGATGGTAACTATATTAGTATGCAGCGCTTCATTGCTACGAGCATTACGGCTGGAATCAAAAGATCAAGCACCACGCATATTAACATGGGGAATCTATGCAATAACTTTGGCGCTCAGTCTCTATACATTTTTGTTGAGTGGATTTGTAGCAGTTGCTCATGGAATTTATGTAATTGCCACTGCAAGATTTAAGTTGAATCGGACAGTCAAAGCTTATTTTTTAGCATCTCTAGCGGGGTTTTTAGCCTTCACGCCTTGGATAGTGGTTGTGATAACTAACTTTTTGCAATTTGACGGTTCAACATCTTGGACGAAGATGCAGTTACCCTTAGAGATTTTAATTAAATCTTGGCTTTTACAGTTGACCCGGATTTTCATTGATTTAAACTTCGGCTTTGAAAATCAGTTTAACTATGTAATTACGCCAATTTTTTTAACTCTTGTTGGATACTCTATTTATTTTCTTTGTCGAACAAGTAACTACAAAGTCTGGTTATTTATCGTGACGTTGATTGTGATTCCTGCACTACCTCTAATGCTACCAGATTTAATTTTTGGGGGTATACGCTCACTTTCTGATCGCTATTTATTGCCTTCTTATTTGGGAATTCAGCTAGCTGTTACTTACTTACTGGCTACACAGCTAGATAATGAGAGTCTTTTTCGCCGGAGAATTTGGCAAACAATCATGGGACTATTGATTATTTGTGGGCTAGTTTCTTATGGAGTGAGTTCTCAAGCAGAAACTTGGTGGAGTAAGGTTATTAGCTATGGTAATCCGCAAGTTGCAAAAATTATCAATCAGGCTGCTCGTCCACTTTTAATTAGTGATGCTTCCGGTATTAATTATGGGAATGTCTTTTCTCTAAGCTATCTTTTACAGCCAAAAGTGCAGTTTCTATTAGTAAAAGACCAAACTGTACCCAATATTCCCAATGAATTCACTGATATTTTTTTACTAAATCCTTCAGATATCTGGCGCAATCAAATAGAAACAGATTATCAGTGTACAACAAAGGTTTTGTATGGTGATAATCACTACTTGCTGTGGAAATTAGAAAATCTTCACTCATTGCATTGGAAGCATCCCATTTTTGCAAAAATACCTAGCGAATAGAGTTTAACTATAGGACTCATATTTGATTTTTGAACAAACTCAGTACAACTCAAAGAGACTTCTTCCCTACTCCCCACTCCCAGCCTACGCAAATAATTTCAGAAATAAAATCGGATTGCTATATTACACAATCAACAATCTTAGACTTGGGAAACTGCCATTGCTCTTACATCTGCTTTTTTATCAAATAAAATTCGTGGTTTCAGCAAGATTTTTAATAGTAACAGCAACGAACTCAACTCCCCTGGTGTATTTCGGCGTTTCCACTGTCCTGGACGACAAAATAACATTTCTATCAGGTGGCGATGTTGACTCAAACTCACTGATTCAAACCTGACACGCACTGTCGGAAATTCATTATTAAATCCTGTACAAACAATTTCTCCAGCCAACTGAAGATTTTCGTCGGCAATTTGTATGGTTACTAGCTGATTTGCAAATAAATTTCTACATGGTTGCTGAGTCAAAGCAACTTCAGCTCCTACTTCTGAAATCATTGTAGTTACACCCCAAAAATTTTTACCATCAACTTTTAACCGCACAATTCGCCGCAAATCAAACCATTCATAAACATCTTTTCTGGGAGCATCCAGCAAAATCAACAAGGCAATACCAATCATAATCAAATTATAAGTACTCCATAACCAACCCAAGCTTATACCTTTAATTTCTTGGGTGACTTCTGGAGACACTGTGGTAGCCCAAAAACCTTGAACCATACTCATACTTAAATTTCGCCACAAGCTGATACCATTGGCGATAAATAAAACAATTAAAGCTAAGGCTAAGTTCCAGTTGAAAATATAGCGATCGCTTCCTATACCCTTGGGTGTGACTTTAAATCTTTTTGAGAAAGGATTCAGCATGACTTTGATCACAGTCAATGCTAGAGGAAAACATAATGCTAGGGAATAAATATCTGATAGCAGCGCTGAACGAGAATGGTGATTTAACCAACTAAATGCTGTCAAGTTTACCAAAAAATAGGGTAATAAAAAGTATATTAAATCTGCTGTTGTTGCTCGAACAGGAATCACACCTAAAAACGAATAAGCTAACGGTAATATAAGAAAATAAACACGGGAGATAGGGCTAAACCAACTTAACAATCCCTCTAAATGGGCTAATCTTTGAAAGATACTTAATCCAGGAATAGTTAAAGGATTAGATTTGATAAAAAATGCTTGCAGTGTACCCTGTGCCCAGCGTAAGCGTTGACTTGTATGGGCAGCAATATTTTCTGCTGCTAAACCTGCACTTAATTTTTCATTTAAATAAATCACTTGATAGCCTTGAGCCGTTAAGCGAATTCCTGTAAAGTAATCTTCACTTAATGACTCTGTTACAAAACCCCCAATTTCTTCTAAAGCACTGCGGCGAACGACGAAGGAAGTACCAGCACAAATCACACTACCTACTGCATCTCGAATTGGCTGAATTTGCCGATAAAATACTTCTTCATCTGAGGTGAGAACATTTTCTAAACCTAGATTATGGGCTATTGGATCAGTATTGTAGAAGCTTTGAGGTGTCTGGACGATGGCGATTTTTTTATTTTCAAAGAAGCCAACAGTGCGGGTGAGAAAGTTTTTTGTCGGGATAAAATCGGCATCGAAAACTACAATTAGTTCGCCATTAGTTTTAGCGATCGCATTATTTAAATTTCCCGCTTTTGCATAACTGTTGTCAGCTCGCATCATATAATGACAACCTAATTCTTCTGCCAACTCTCTCATTTCTGAACGATTTGTATCATCCAAAAGGTAGATTTTCTTATTTGTATAATCTAGAGCTTGACAACCAATAATTGTCCGCCGCACAATAAAACATGGTTCATTATAAGTTGGGATTAAGACATCAATATCTGGTACATAAATACCACTAATTACAACTAATGATTTTACATCGGCTTCGTGGTAACGTTCTTTGAAATTAAACATTAAAAATAGCTGTATGGTGCTAGTAGATAGCATTAACATCTCAGCAAAAAATAATCCTAGACTAAATACCCCATTTAACGGATCTACTAAATTTAAGGTTGAGAGCGATCGCCATAGAACATAGCGCAAAGTTACAATGATTAAAATTACTACTACTAACCGTTGCGACCAAATACGGGGTTGTGGAGATATTTTCATTACTACAAACACAGCGAGCAAAAATCCTCCAGTCGGTAGCAGCAAATATTTAGGCTCTATTTTTGATGCTTCTAACCAAACAGGTGGGTGCATTTGCCAATCATTAACTTGAGTCAAAATTCCACTAATTATGTCTTCACCAGCGAACCACCCAGCTACAATAATGCCAGATAATAAAACAATACCTAATAGAATCACTGTTGCTGTATGGAGTTGGATAACTCTCTTGGAAACAGGAGTCTGAGGTGGTTTGTAGCTAAACTTTGATCCTGACATTTCGCCTTTTTACCTAAAACTATTTTGCCAAGAAAGCATTTTGGCTAACTATTGTTTGTTACGTATTTTTTAAGAAAATGTAACAAAACATTTCTAATAATACTTTATCCTCACAAATATTGCTACTGTACTTTTTGATACACATATAACTATTGCTTGAGTTATAACCTTTTATTAAGATATTCAAATATTTACTTTCTTAAAATCAGCTACATAGAAATAAATATTAAACAGATTCTCATCTGAAATTAATTTAAGTGATGGTACGATGCTTTAAATTATCTTTTGAGATGAATTAAATCATTTATTAAAAGGTGTTGTATGCAACTAACAGATTTTCTTGGTCTTTTACATCCAGCGATCGCAATTATATTCGTCTTTCCACTCATCGGTACAGTGGTCAATTTTGCTTGGCAAACACGCCAACGCAGATTGCAAATTTTAGCTGGCAATAAGAGCAAAATTCCTCCAGTTGTAGGTTTAGAACATAAACAGTTAGGTGAACTGCTAACAAGTGCAGTTGTCGGATTAACTTTAATCGGATTATCTTACCCAATTGGCAAAAATATTATTAAGAATCAGTTGTGGGATAAAACACCTTTTCAAGTTATTTTCATCTTGTTGATATTTGCTGCAACCATCGCCTCTTTAGTATTTCTTTATCGGGCAAAGCAGCGGATGTGGCGGGGAGTTTTTGCCACTTTAACTGGTGCGGGTTTAGTAATTCTAGGCTGTCAGGATGGAGTATATCGCCTTACAAATCAATGGTATTGGTCACATTATTATATTGGTATTACCGCAGCACTGCTGATGATTTTTTCACTAGCAATTTTTCAAGATATTTATCAAGATAAATCCAATCGCTGGCGGCTCATTCACACGATTTTAAACTGCATTGCTTTGTTGCTATTTATTGGACAAGGTATGACAGGGACACGAGATTTACTAGAAATTCCTTTGAGTTGGCAAGAACCCTACATTTATATGTGTGATTTTGCTAATAAAACTTGCCCAACCCCAAATCCTCAAGCACCAAAATAGGTAAGGGTAGCGGGAAAAAACCCTTAAATCTTGACTCTTGTACAGACGCGATTAATCGCGTCTCTTTAACTGCCTAATCATTGCAGTGGCAGAGTCACAATCACTATTGTGCCAACACCCTGCTCACTTTCTAATTGAATATGACCACCATGTAGCTCCACACACTTTTTAACTATAGTAAGTCCTAGCCCTGTTCCTTGAATTCCACCTACATTACTGCCGCGATAAAAGGTTTGAAACAAATGGGTTTGGTCTTTGAGGGGAATGCCTATGCCCTGGTCTTTTACCTGAAAAGTTGCAAGGCCATCTTTGCAAATTAAATCAAACAAAATGTTACTATTTTGAAGGGAATACTTGATAGCATTGGAAAGCAAGTTAGTGAGGATACAATTAAGTAGGTCTTCATCCATTTGACCTTGGGTGGATTTCCCATGACAGGTAAAAATAATGCTATATTGATTGCCTGCATGGAGTTGAAAAATATCTCTGAGTTCACTACAAAAGTTTTCTAAATTCAAAGGTGTAGGTTTATATTCAAGTTTGTCTGCTTCAGTTTTACTCAGAAACAATATCTCATCTAAAAGCTCAAGCATCTGGTTGATAGCATTTTGAATTCGATCAAAGTATTTAATTCTGCGATCGCCAGTTAGTTTATCACTATTATATTCAAGCATATCTACAGACGTCTGAATCGTTGTCATGGGGGTGCGGAACTCATGGGAAACCATTGCTACAAAATTTGATTTTAACTCGTTAAGTTCCTGTTCCTTTGCCAACGCTTGACGGGTGCGTTCTTCACTCTCTCGCAATTGGTTGAGAATTTCGCCTCTTTCAATGGCATAGAGAATAGCACGCACTAACCGTTGTATCGTTATTTGATCTTTAACGAGATAGTCTTGTGCACCTTCTGCTAATGCTTGCAGTGCTAAATTTTCATCATCAAGCCCTGTTAATACTACAACTGGGATATCGGGTACTGATGCCCGAAATTCTCTCAATGTGTGCAGTCCAACAGAGTCCGAGAGGCTGAGGTCTAACAAAACTAGGTCAAATCTGTATTGCTTTAGACTCTCTATCTGAGAATTATCAAGAGTAGACGCAGAGTTTCCCCTGCTAACATCTATTGCCTCAGATAGCCGTTCAACGTGTAACATCTGCCATTGTTGATCTGCGTGCAAAAATATTCGGCGTAGCAGATGGGCATCAATGGGACTATCTTCAACCAGTAAAATATGAATTGTGAGCTTTTCCATACTACAGGGTTACATCAATTTGTGAGATAGTCACCTGATTTCTTATTTATTTAGATAGGGCTTAATCCTTTGCTGTTGTAAGCAACAATTGAAATTCCCAACCCAATTAGTTTTGTGATAGTGTGACTTCTATCAGCCAGAAATCTTTAATCAAATCCATAACCTGAATCAATTGGTAGATATCAATAGGGTTTGTTACGTAGCAATTAGCACTGAGATTATCAGAGCGTAGTGAGCAAAATTTCAATGGGTCGCATACAATTATTAGGCGGTTACTAGACAGACGTACATATATTTAAAGATACCTTAATTTGCGTTGAGGTCAGATAAAATACTGTTCCTACGTCCAACTCCTACTCAGCCTGGCTCAAAGCACCATGCCCTCCAACGGTTCATAATATTCCTCCATCCGAATGAATCGCCGTTTTGCCATAGCCTGCATCGCTTTTCTTCCATCAACCTTTGCATATTTAAGTAAAAAGCTATTCCGACGACACACAGTAACAGTAATGCCAAGCTAAAACCGCCTGTAACAATTTTTTTTGACAATCGCTTCATAGAATACTCGTAGAAAATCAAATCAGTTTTAACTCCAGTAGCAAGCCGCTGGCAATGCTTAAATTAAATAATACAAACTGAGTACTTAAACGCTAAAGAAAAACAAAGGTTTTTATGAACTGGATTAATATCACATCTCCCTAATTACTTATCAGCAAAACTCTTTGCATTTATGCCGAATATATTTCAAGCATTAGTGAGATGATAAGTATGGACTGTAATAATATCTATTTATAGTCATTTTTTTCTTTAAAAACTATTTCAGTTTCCCTAACCATAAGTAATGGATATAGTTATTGCTAGAGAAAAATTTTTAGCTAATACTTTAAAAATTATTTGATGGTGAATATACCCGCGCTTAGGGGCAATACCTTGCGGGAAGCCGCTTTGCGTCTACATGAATTGCCCCTACGAAAGATGTGGGTTTTCAGAATATACGTATTTTGGCTTTCTTGTCAATGCGTAAGTCCTAATATTAGCCCTTTCAAGGTGGTGAAATTCGGAACCTAGATTGGTTATTTCAACCTTTAAAAAGCTCAAAATTCGAGCAGAGAACTCAGGATGATAGCACTGAAACAACGTATCTTCGTTTGTCATCTTGAAAGGGCTAGTCCTAAGATCCTGTCACACAGCTACTATCTTTTATCTCCCATTTTAAAATAAAGACTCTTAACATAGCTGGGCTAAAAGGTTGTTTGAAAAGTGTTTGGCTATAATTTTAGGAACTTAATAGATCCCCCCTAACCCCCCTTAAAAAAGGGGGAACCGGAATCAAAGTCCCTCAATTTACCGGGATCTAGAACGTTGTGATACCTGCAATAGGACTTTTTAAACATCCTCTAAGACTGCTTCAAGACTGTTTGGAGATTTATCACGAAAATTCATAATAAAAAGAGTGGATAATTGGGGGGTACTACACCACATATCCACTCAAAAGTTTTCGGATTGGGTTCATGACAAAAGACCGACGAGGTTATTAAAACTTGGGACAGTTCAAACTAATTAACGTGATTCAGTTCCCTGATTGGGGCTACCTGCTACTGAATCCTCGCCTGGTGCTTCTGGTGAAGCAGTGGGTTTAGCATCATTCTTTTCAGCATCACCAGTTTTGCGGATACTTTCGTCGATGGGGGTTTGGTAGCCACCAGAAGCAGTAGGCGTAGCTTCTTGATTATCAGATTTTTGTTTTTCTTGTTCAGCCATCACTAATATTCCTAATCATTTAATCTTGCTATTATTTTAAGAAGATTAGGGTGTAAGTTTATCTATCCAGAATATAGTTATAACTGATTTTCTCCTCTATCCAAAGTATTGTTTAGTACTACTTATAGCGTTTCC
Source organism: Nostoc sp. (assembly GCF_041747015.1). Taxonomy (GTDB): domain Bacteria; phylum Cyanobacteriota; class Cyanobacteriia; order Cyanobacteriales; family Nostocaceae; genus Nostoc. Next base: position 6,690 of record NZ_JBGTFY010000066.1, on the reverse strand, counting down.
TAATCACATGAGGTATATCATAGCCTCCTCTCGAAGAGCGAGGAGGGGGTTGGGGGTGGGGTTCTTGTACCTCACTCAACTGAGAACCGCTATATGTATGCTTACTAACAAGGAGGAAGAGGGAAAGGAAAAGAATGGTGTGATGATTGTGATATAAACTATGAAAGTATAATTAATGAAGCAGAGCAATCTATCGTTACCATCTGGGTGTGTCCTTCGCAAAGCAACCTCTGTGGATCAGTGGCCGATTCAATTGCTGGTATTCTCAGCGAGACTCGACCCAACTCAGTTAAATTGGCAGCAATTTTGGGTAATTGAATACGATGCCTACGGCGGGCAAAGCCTACGCAATCTGGTAGCTTGTGGACAGTTACGTAATTTCTCAGGGGCACAAGAACTTGGTAGTTTGGTCGTTGCATCAGCTTGGAGAGGTCGTGGTTTGGGTATTTTACTAACGCAACATTTAATTAGTACAGCAACGCAACCACTTTATCTGGAATGTTTAGGTAAGCGATTGACGCAGTTTTACAGTCGCTTTGATTTTGTCCCAATATCTTTTGAAGATTTGCCACAATTTCCCCGGACAAAAGGCTTGTCTACACTCAAGGGTAAATTTAGATTTTCGCAATTAGCTAAAAGGCTGCTCAGAGTTCCTGTGGTGTTCATGCAATATCGAGGTTAGTTAGGGTTTGCTCCTCCTTAACCTTTAAAAAGGACGTGAGTTCGATAAACTTCTCCCTACTTTGAACTAAAGTTCAAGCCTGATCTCTTTGATCTGGAAAGGGACAGGTTTTGCAATGCGTAGGCGTAGCCAGCCGTAGGCATCGCCGAAATAGCAAATGGAGTCGCTGATATAGTAAAGGCTAAAATCAGCGGTTAGAAACCGCAACTACACAGGCAAAACCCATCTCCGTGAGTTACAAAAGCTTGATTTTCTTTTCACCTTGACAAATTCTTGGGAATTATAGCAATTGAATATGTAGTTAACAGTATGCCTAGAGACTCATTCTATCTTTGTAGAGAACCAAAGAATGAGCAATCACTGCATAAAACTATAGAACCTAACCGTATGTATTTATATAGGTTCAAATACAACAAACTCAATCTAGTTTTAAATTATCAAGGTAAAAAATTATGTCAGGCTTTATTCAAGTCCGGTTACATAATGAAGTATTGCACCCAGTCCGCAAGTGGTTGGAAACGATAGAAATTAATAACACCAAATTAGCTCATTTCCTGTGCAAAGCTATTCCTGCTCAGTGTCCCTTTGAACGAGATATCACGCTGTTTGGTCGGAAGTTGTTTCACGTTCCTCCAATGTGTAAATTAAATCCCCTATACGAGGAAGTGGTTGGTTTGCGTTTTAGAGCGCTCTGTTATCTTGCCGATGAATGCGGTGAAGATGTGACAGTCTATTGCTAATAGCCCGTTGGATCGTTCTTTGATCAAGCGGCCATCGGTAATTGCAGATTTACGGTTGTTACTTACTCAGGTTTATACTAAGCTAACGTACATCTAATTAGATGTTTAGCTATTAAGTAGCTGACACCTGCCTAAAGTGTTTCCAGATCGGATTTTTGCTTATTGTACCCTGCTGAAATCATTAACATCATCATGACGCACATCTTACTGGTTGAAGATGAAGTCAAACTGGCACGATTTGTCGAATTGGAATTGAATTATGAAGGCTATCAAGTTAGCGTCGCCTACGATGGATTAACTGCACTCACCGCAGCGCGTAAGTTAAATGTGGATTTAGTAATTTTAGATTGGATGTTACCAGGTTTGTCGGGATTGGAAATTTGCCGCCGCCTGCGAAGTATTGGTGATAAAGTGCCGATAATCTTATTAACTGTTAAAGATGAAGTGAGCGATCGCATTGCAGGCTTAGAAGCTGGTGCTGATGATTACGTCGTGAAACCCTTCAGCGTTGACGAATTATTAGCCAGAGTCCACGTTCACTTGCGAAGAAGCCACCAAGAAGACGCTGTATATATTTTAGAATTTGAAGAGTTGAGTTTAAATCGTCGCACACGAGAAGTCTATCGGTGTCAGCGGTTAATTGAATTAACTGCTAAGGAATTTGATTTACTAGAATATTTACTAACCCATCCGGGACAGGTAATTACGTGCGATCGCCTTTTAGAGGAAGTCTGGGGTTACGACTTCATGGGGGATGTCAACATTATCGAAACCTATATTCATTACCTGCGTCTGAAACTTGAAGCCAATAACGAAAAGCGCCTCATTCAAACTGTGAGCGGTGTCGGCTACACGTTACGTGATTGAAGTTGGGCATTGGGCATTGGGTATTTATCAGTCATTCTCCTACTGCTTCCTCATCTTCCTCATCTCCCCCTACTTTCTTGTTCCCTTCCAGTGTCAAATAACGTTAAAACCCCAAAGGTTTCTATTTTAGGAAGATTTGGGCTTTGTGGCAATCTCAGCAAAAACTTATCTAACTCAAAGTTAATTATACTAGTATGCACAAAGCTATCATCATCCAAAATTAAAAATCTCAAATGGTATGACCTATCTAGAAACAGCAGCGCAATTTTACCGCGAAGTTGCCCAAACCCCGCAAGTTGGACTTTGTTGTGTGCAAAGTACATCCCTGCAACTACCAGGATTGAAAATTCCTTTGCTAATGCAGGAAATGAACTATGGTTGTGGCATCACCGTTCACCCTACCGAACTAGGAAACCAACCGACTGTACTATATATTGGTGTTGGTGGCGGTTTGGAAGCGTTGCAATTCGCTTATTTTTCCCGCTATGCAGGTGCTGTAATCGCCGTTGAACCAGTTGAGGCCATGCGGGAAGCCGCCGCACGTAATCTAGAAATTGCTGCTCAAGAAAACCCCTGGTTCGACATTAGCTTTGTGAAAATCAGCGAAGGGGATGCTTTTAACTTACCTGTTGCTGATGCTAGCGTCGATATCGTAGCCCAAAATTGCCTTTTCAATATCTTTGAACCAGAAGATTTAACTCGTGCTTTAAAAGAAGTATATCGGGTATTAAAACCAGGTGGACGCTTGCAGATGAGCGATCCAATTGCTACTAGTCCAATTCCAGCACATCTCCAACAAGATGAACGACTGAGAGCGATGTGTTTATCAGGCGCGCTTACCTATGAAGAGTACACCGAACGGATTACAAATGCTGGTTTTGGTCAAGTTGAAATTCGCGCTCGTCGTCCTTACCGTCTACTAGATTCCCAGACTTATAATTTAGAAGAAAATCTACTTTTAGAAAGTCTAGATTCTGTTTCTTTTAAAGTAGCTATTCCCGAAGATGGTGTTTGTATTTTTACGGGTAAAACAGCCATTTATGCTGGTTCTGAACCCTTCTTTGATGATTCAGCAGGTCATCTGCTTCAGCGAGGTATTCCCGCAGCGGTGTGTGATAAAACTGCTGCTAAATTTGCGGCGATCAAGCCAGTAGAAATAATTGTTACTAATTCAACTTGGCATTATAGCGGTGGTGGCTGCTGTTAATTTAACGAAACAGAATTCAGAAGTCAGTAGTCAGTAGTCAGAATAATTCTGTATGGCTGGGGAATGAATGCACAATTTGAATATTTCGCTAATTACATTCTGGATTCTGAATTCTGACTTCTGAATACTTCTTCAAAAACCTCAAAATGTTGTTAATTAGTCTATTTATAGCTACACTTTTTTTAGCATACTCAAATGGTGCAAATGACAATTTTAAAGGGGTAGCAACGCTGTTTGGTAGCCAAACCAGTAGCTATCAAACAGCAATTTTGTGGGGAAGTTTTACAACTTTAGCTGGTGGAGTAACTGCAACTTTTTTGGCAAGTACGCTAATTAAAAACTTCTCTGGAAGAGGATTAGTGCCAGATGCGATCGCCAATGCTCCAGAGTTTCATCTAGCAGTTGCGATCGCATCTGGTTTGACAGTACTCATCGCCACCCTTATGGGGTTTCCCATTTCCACAACTCACAGTTTAACAGGTGCGCTGGTTGGTGCTGGATTAGTTGCGATCGGGCTTAAAGTTAATTTTGCAGCTTTGGGAAATTACTTTATTTTACCTCTATTACTCAGTCCAATCATTGCTATTGTTTTGGGAGCAGGAATTTATATTTTATCTAACTATATTAATTCAAAATTGAATCTATCAGTCAACCAGAAAATGATTGATACTTGTCATTTTATCAGCGCTGGAATTGTTAGTTTTGCTAGAGGATTAAATGATACTCCCAAGATTTTCTCACTTATTCTAATTATTGAGTATTTCTCGATTTATGGAGGAATGATTACGATAGCGATCGCAATGGCGCTTGGTGGTTTACTCAACTCCCAAAAAGTTGCTGTTACCATGAGTGAAAAGATTACCTCAATGAATCCTACTCAAGGCTTATCAGCTAATATAGTAACTGGAGTTCTAGTCATTGCAGCCATTTGGTTTGAGCTTCCGGTTTCCACCACTTACGTTTCAGTTGGTTCTATTTTTGGAGTAGGATTGATTAGCAAAAAAGCCAATATATGCGTTTTTTATCAAATACTACTTTCATGGATTTTAACTTTACCTACTGCTGCAATTCTTGGTGGAATAAGCTACAGATTATTGCAAGGTTAAAAAAACTAATAAACTTGTGCCATCTTTAAGGATTAGTAAATAATGCAAACTCAATCAAAAACTACGCTAGATACATCTGTCACAAAATTCCAACACAAACTTAATTTTCCTTTAACAAAAAAGGGAATCACTGTTTTACAAATTAATCTAGGTAAGCGTTGTAACCTTGCTTGTACACACTGTCATGTCGAAGCTAGTCCAAAGCGTACAGAAGAACTTTCCCCTGAAATTTGCGAACAGTTAATTTCGCTAATCCACAAATTCCCCGAAATTCAAATTGTGGATTTGACTGGTGGCGCACCAGAAATGAATTATGGATTTAAACCACTGGTAGAAGCAGCAAGAATAACTGGTAAACAAGTGATTGTCAGGTCTAATTTAACCATTTATTTTGAAGATGGATTTGGTGATTTACCAGAATACTTTGCTAAACACCAAATAAGAGTTGTGGCTTCTCTACCTTGCTACCTAGCAGATAATGTTGATAAAATGCGTGGCGCTGGTGTTTTTGATAGTTCAGTCAAAGCTTTGCAATTGCTCAACCAACTCGGCTACGCTAAAGAGCCAAATTTAATTTTGGATTTGGTATTTAATCCCCAGTTACCCACGGGTGAAAAATTTTCCTTAGCTCCCGAACAGATTAACCTCGAACGAGATTACAAAATGTTCTTACAAGAACATTTTAATATTGTATTTAACAACCTCTTCACCATTACCAACCTACCAGTTGGTAGAACAAAAATGTATTTAGAACGTAGAAAACTATATACCAGCTATTTGCAATTTTTAGAATCGCATTTTAATCCCAGCACAGTTGAACATTTAATGTGTCGTGATCAACTTTCAATTGACTATCTAGGCAATGTATACGATTGTGACTTCAACCAGATGATGAATCTACCTGCGAAAAATCGTAATGGTAAAACCTTGACAGTTAGCAAACTGTTAGAAGCTGGCAGTTTAGACCTGATTAGTGAAATACAAACTGCGGCTTATTGCTATGGTTGTACTGCTGGGTGTGGTTCTAGTTGTGGTGGTGCTTTGCTGTAAGGTCGCCAAAGTCTGTTACCAAAATTGTTACGAGTACTTTGTTATTGGGCTGTTACTTTATGATGATATTTAGTTAAGCTCCTTACACCATACCAAAAGCCGTCAAACATAATGTTTCGCGGTTTTTTCTTTTTCTGTTGTACAGCGACTTTTGACTTCCCCGTTCGCGTAGTGTCTCGCAGAGAAGGGGCTGACTAATTGTTTGTGTAGTAGCGAATTCTATTCGCCCAATACTTGTTCATTCATCCTCTTAGAGGATGAATGAACAAGTCCTCTTCTTGGTAGCAAATACTTTGATATCCCCCTAAATCCCCCTTAAAGAAGGGGGACTTTGAGAGAGGTTTCCCCCCTTTTTTAAGGGGGGTTAGGGGGGATCTAGAATGTCATCGGTCGATTTTATAGCTTTGCTTGCGATCGCCTAATTTTCTCAATTAGACTGAGACTGAGTAATAGATAAAGCGCGAATTTGTGGATTATTGCAGCAAAGGAGTTGTGCCATTTCCGTTAGTTGACCCATCAGTATATTGTCTAACATCCTCTGGATGAAAAGCTAAAATAATGCGATCGCACTGCTGGCGAATCGAGAGTAAAAATTCTGATCTATCTTTGGTATGATTGCAAGTTTATTGTTGCGCAGAGGTAACTTCCCTCAACATACAAATAACTTGTCTAATTTTATCCACTACACCATCAATATCTTGATAAACTTCCTGATTCGTAAATCTCAAAATATTCGTACCTTTTGATTCCAAAAATGCTTGGCGATCGCGGTCATACTCTGGAACTCCATCTTGATAGTGACTATCACCATCTATTTCTATAGCAAGTCTCAATTCTGGAGACTATACTTTTGCAGAAATTGACCCAGAAATTAAATTCCTGAGCTAAGTATCAAAAAGTTGCAACTGGTGGTCTAGGCGGCTAAACGAAGAATTTGATCTAGCTCACGTGAGCGTGGCGTCAAGTCCCCTTCAGGAGCGGACTTTTGGGAGAGAACTTGGGTGATGGTAAAATGTTGTAGTCCTCTACGTAAACGGG
>NZ_JBGTFY010000065.1:0-10357 GCF_041747015.1 Nostoc sp. | reverse complement strand
TCTGGGCGAAATGGCGCGGATTTGGAAAGGTGGTTGTATTATTCGCGCTCGCTTTTTGAATAAGATTAAGAAGGCTTTTAGCGAAAATCCAGCTTTGCCTAACTTGCTGTTAGCTCCCGAATTTAAGCAGACAATTCTCGATAGACAAACAGCTTGGCGGGAAGTGATTGCGACAGCTGCAACACTGGGAATTCCAGTACCCGCATTTAGCGCATCCTTGGATTATTTTGACAGCTATCGCCGCGATCGCTTGCCTCAAAATCTAACTCAAGCACAACGCGACTATTTCGGCGCACATACTTACCTGCGTCTTGATAAGCCCGGAAGTTTCCACACTGAATGGGTGCCAATTGCTGAAGCTGGGAAGTAAATTTTCACACCTCTGCATCAGGATATTGTGATAATTTAGCAAGTTTCAAAATAAAGTTTTAAAAGTGGCTCTGAAACTCAGAGCCACTTTCTTTTTAAGAGTAATGTGCTACAGCTTATACCTACAGTCTGGGCTTAATTAAGCCTCTTTAATCACTATGAGGAGAAAATAACTAACCGCAATTGATTTTAGGTGTTATTCTTCCCAAGATATTTGGCTTTTAATTCTTCTAATTCTTCGTCTATTTTGCTTTTAGTAGAAGGCTGAGAGATTGGGTTTGGCGATTGGATTTTATTGGGTTGAGATTTAGGAGTACCGAGAAATTGCGTTTTCATCTCCTCTAATTCTTTCTCAACTTGACTGGGAGATTGTGTGACAAATGTGGGTGAAGAAGTAGTCAGGGGTTGAGGAACAGGTTTTGCCGTTATCGCTGGTGTGGCTGCTACTGGTGAGTGTTGATTTAAGTCATTGAGAACTTCATCTACTGTTTGATAACGCCGAATCGGAATACTTTCTAGCATTTTGTTGAGAATATGACTCAACTCATTGCTGACGGGAGTTTTCAAGTATTGCTGCCAAACCCAACGATCATTATTGGTATCATAGGAATCGAAAGGCGATCGCGCCGTCAATAAATTAACACAAGTAGCACCCAAACTATAAATATCGCTGGCAAAAACAGCCCTACCTCTCATTTGTTCTGGTGCAACATATTCTGGACTACCAATACTTGTACCAGTTTGATTTAAGGCAGCGCCAGTGGTAGATTTAGCCGCACCGAAATCTACTAAAACTAATTTGCGATCGCTTCCACGTAAAATAATATTTTCTGGCTTAATATCGCGGTGAATAACTTGTTTCGTATGACAAAATTGCAAAACTGACAATAAATCATTCAATAGTTGCCGGATTTGGATCTCATTCAAAGCACCATTCTGTGCCAATTCCTGGGCTAAGTTTTGCCCGTCGATAAACTCTTGTACAAGATACTGTCTGTCATCTTGAGTAAAATATGCCAGTAGTTCGGGAATTTGGGGATGTTTGCCCAATTCATCTAACCGCACCGCTTCTTGGTTAAATAACTCCACAGCTTTTGCAAGAGTGTTAGTGCCTTGGGCTTGGGGATAAAATTGCTTAATTACACAGCGCGGTTTTGAGGGTTTATCTTCATCTACGGCTAAGAAGGTTTTGCCAAAACCACCTTGTCCAATTGGTTTGATGGCGCGGTAACGTTCTTTGAGGAGTAACTTATAACCGCAAGTCCGGCAAAACTTCACATCATCAGGATTTTCAGGCTTTGAACAACCGGGATTAAGGCAATAGCTCATGGAGGGTAGCGCTTAGTAGAATCGCTCTTACTTGTCTTTATTTTGCCCTGTTCTAGGCAAAAGAGTGTTTATATTCGCCAATTATCCAGCTTCAGGTTGTAACCCAGTGATTGAATCCGTTCATAATGCGAGATATTGCCACTCACTAAAGTTAAACTTTGTGCGATTGCGTAGACGCGAAGCGGCTTGTCGCCAGACATCGCAGCAATAATCGCATCAGCAAGTCCTATTGGTTGCCCTGTTCGTTCTAAATCTGCATAAATACGTCCTGCCAACTCAGCATCACTAAGTTGTAATGTCAATACTTGTGCCTCGATAATTTCCACAAAAAACTGCTGAATCTTATCTTCCCGTTGGCACTTATGCCAGCCTTTGACAATCTCTAAGACTGTAATAGTGCAGATAGTATAATAACCAAAGTTAGCATGATAGGCGGAAGCCCTAGCTGCAATGCGCCGATTAATGCCTTTGAGAATCTCGGAAAAAATATCGATGTCAATTAGTACTTTATCCAAAGCGCTGATTTAGTGGGTGTGCTGCCCGATCTTTCATGACCTCTTCTAGCATCTCATCTACTGACTCAGGATCATCAGCGAATAATCCTAACAATCGGTCTTTTGGTGGTTCTGCCACCGGGAGTTGTTCAATTGCGTATGCAATCAATTCTGACAAGTCACAATGGCGCGACTTTGCCAAAGCTATTGCTTTCTCAAGGATTTTTTTGTCGAGTTGTAATTCTATTTTTTCCACGTCGCCTCATCTGAAAGCAGTTGTGTTAAAGCGATTCTAGCATTTTTGCTCTGCCGCGATCGCTACGATGTGCGTAGCTACACCAATGTTAAAAAATTGTTTTAGTGCTGCTTCGATCATTTTCCAGCGAAACTTAACATTATCTTAATCTTAACTTGATTGTAGGTTGGTAAGTTCGTTACGCTTGCTTGATCAGATTGGAAACGAATAAATTCAGTCCACTGTTGAGAATGGCACGCTTGTTTGATAGTTGCAAAGAAATGTTTTTAATTTTAACTAGGGGTTAATAATATGGAACTTATGAATAGCGATCGCTTGCTATCAAATCGGATTAAACGGCGGAGTTTTTTGTTAGGCACAGGATTCTTAACAGGGTTAGCTGTAACTAGCCAATTACATCCAGCATTAGCAAAATCGAGGTTTTCTAACTATCCGTTTAGTCTTGGTATCGCCTCTGGTGATCCTTTGCCCGATGGTGTTGTTTTATGGACGCGACTAGCCCCTGATCCGCTCAATGGAGGCGGAATGCCACAAAGAAATGTTGTAGTGCAGTGGCAAATTGCTCTAGACGAAAACATGAGAAAAGTAGTGCAACGCGGGAAAGTCCTGGCGACTCCAGGTATGGGACACTCGGTACACGTTGATGTCCGTGGACTAGAACCAGAACGTTGGTATTGGTATCAATTTAAAGTAGGCAATGAAGTTAGCCCCATTGGGCGAACTCGTACAGCTGCGGCATTATATAGTTACACCAAACAACTAAACTTCGCCTTTGTCTCCTGCCAAGACTGGCAAAATGGTTATTACACAGCTTATCAACATTTAGCTAATGAAGATTTGGATCTAGTTGTTCATCTCGGTGACTACATTTACGAGTATGGCCCACAAGCTGGTGGTCCACGCCAGCACAATAGTCCAGAAATCCTCAGCCTTGCTGATTACCGCAACCGCTACGCCTTGTATAAGGGCGACCAAAATCTCCAAGCTGCTCATGCTAACTTTCCCTGGATAGTCACTTGGGATGATCATGAAGTTGACAACAACTACGCCAACTTAATTCCCGAAGACAACCAAACCCTAGAGGCTTTTAAAGAGCGGCGAGCCAATGCTTACCAAGCTTACTACGAACATATGCCGCTACGTCAGTCTTCGCTGCCAAAAGGCGCAGACTTGATGCTTTATCGGCGGTTAACTTTCGGTAATTTAGCTGAGTTCAATGTCCTAGACACCAGACAATACCGCACCAACCAACCTTGTAATGATGGACTTAAGCCTCGTTGCGCCGAAGCTTTGAACCCCAATGCTACTATGACCGGCTCAGAACAAGAGCAGTGGCTACAAAAAGGCTTAAACAAATCGCGATCGCGCTGGAATGTGATTGCTCAACAGACCATGCTAGCCGAGTACAATTTTAATGCTGGAGCAAGTCCAGGTGTCTTCAACGTGGATCAATGGGACGGCTACGTAGCTGCACGTAACCGACTCCTGAATTTTCTAAACCAGCGCCAACCTTCTAATCCAGTGGTGATTACCGGAGACATCCACTCTAGTTGGGTACACGACCTGAAGCTTGACTTTTCTAACCCAAACTCAGCCACAGTCGGCACTGAGTTCGTAGGAACCTCAATTACTTCTGATTTTCCCATCGGATTCATCGCTCCAGTTCAAGCTGCTCTCCCCAAGAATCCCCATACCAAGTTCTTTGATGGTGCCTTCCGGGGCTACGTTCGTTGCAACCTTACCCCACAACGCTGGCAAAGTGACTATCGTGTTGTATCAAGCATAATTGACCAAAATGCCTCTGTCCGCACTCTAGCTTCCTTTGTAGTCGAAAACGGGCAACCGGGCGCACAACGGATTTGACCATCTCTCAAGAGGAATGAACCAAACCCTTCAGTTCCTCTCTGGGGGGTTTTGATATCTAGGCGGGACAACAATTAATTCCTAATCTACGCTTGTTGAAGGCGTCTACCGCAGACTTGTCCTAACGGCTTCGTCCACTGCTATATTTAGGCGGGACAACAATAAATAGCAACCCTAATTTATTTAAGAAAATCGAAAGGTTCAGATTTCCGACTTCTTGAAAAAGTCGGAAATCATGTTATTTACGAATAGTTTAGCTTTGCTGTAGCTTTTGCAACAACTCCTGAGTTAACTGAAAGAACGCTTTTGAACCAGCTGATTGAGGAGCAATTAAAACAGCTGGCATAAAACTATCAACAGCCTTAGCAACATTGACATCAACTGGTATTTGTACCTTACAAATTTTTTCTACACCAAAATCTTCAGCAACGCGGTGCATCACTTGTTTATAGTATCTGCCAGTGAGCATATTAGCACTAGACATACTGAATACAATTCCCAGCATTTTTATATCTATTTTGGTTTCATGTCCGTGACTGTCCTTTAATTGGGCAATGCGTCTTTCCAACAGTTGAATACCCACTACAGATAAGGGTTCTGGTTTAGCAGGAAGTATGTAGAAATCGCTGGCGGCTAAAGCGCTACGAGTCAATAAATTATAGCCAGGTGCACAATCGAGAAGAATAAAATCATATTCTTGACGTATTGGTTTTAAGATGTTATTAATCAAGACTCTTTCAAAGCGATTCCAAATCATTTCAAAGTCCTGCTCACCCAAAGCAGTTGCTTGTTGATGCAGCATTTCTGACACAACAAATTCATCATATAAGTCGATATCTCCTGGCAATAAATCTAGTCCTGAAAGATTACACACTTGAGATTGAACGATATCTTTAATTGTCAGTTTTGCTTGTGGATTTGGATTGATAACTTCGTCTATTAGATATCTAAATGTCTTACTTTGTTTGCGACGTTTAGCAAAATCTAAAGGCGACATCAAACTGAGTGTGGCGCTAATTTGGGTGTCTAAGTCCAGGACAAGTACCCGCTTGCCATGATTTTTAGCTAAACAGGTAGCTAAATTGACGGTAAGGGTGGTTTTACCAACGCCACCTTTCATATTTGCAGTTGCAATTACATATCCCATTGGTTAAGTCCTCTGTTGACGCATTCCCATCTAGGTAGCGTACACCCCTCCTGCTTTATTAAATCTTCCATTAAATTTAATATTTTTAGCCCAGTTCTACGTTGATAGATTGTAAACTTTCAACAGGGCGCTTATCTCGTTCTAAAACGCTGGAATTTCTTTTACGACGTACCATAATACATTCTCTGCTACTAGGTTCACAGTACTGTTATATACAAAAATATGTTTGATTCTCATAGGAAAATACAGCAAAGAGGTGCTGCATCTACGATCGCACTTCTCTACGAGACGCTGCGCGTAGCAAGATCTCGTTCGCGTAGCATCTCCGATAGGAGAAGGGTACGGCAGTCTTACCCTGAGCCTATCGAAGGGTTCAGTGACCATCGTAGACATCGCATTCATAAAAATTTAGTTAATTTCACGTAGATTATTTTTAGATTTCCGGTAGTAAATCAATTTATTAACTCGTTACAACAATTGTTGACAAGAAATACCAAATATGAATAAGGTTAAAAACCACATCTCTCGTAGGGGTTTAGCATACTAAACCCCTACAGCGTAGTCTAATTACGATCATAAAGATAATTAATAAAAGCCTGAAACACCCTATTTTCGTTAATGCACATCACTATGAATTTGTACTGTGCGTAAGTCCTAGATCCTGACTACCAGCCGCAGCAAATAAAAGTTAAAAATTCAAAGACAAATTTGTCATGATGGGAAAAATTACCCATCGACAACTCAGCACACCAGATGATTGAAGTAACAGCACCTCGTCCCAACACCTACCTCCAAGAAACCAGTCCAACGATTCATTACCTGGTGGCAATGTCCCAACCAGAAAACCATCTGTTCGAGGTGACTTTACGCCTGGTGGATTACCCCTCGCCGATTCTTGATTTAAAACTGCCGGTGTGGACACCTGGTTCCTACTTAATCCGGGAATACGCCAAGAATTTACAGGATTTTGGGGCTTTTGCAGAGAATAAGCCTTTGCCTTGGCGGAAGATCAGTAAAAATCACTGGCAGGTAGATAACACAGGTGTTTCAGAATTAACTGTGCGTTATCGCGTTTTTGCGAATGAATTATCGGTGCGGACAAATCACTTGGATATCACCCACGGTTATTTTAACGGTGCGGCACTATTTTTTAGAATACCAAGCTGGGAGAAGCAACCGATTCGCGTCACCATCGTAGCACCACGCCCGGAATGGCTGATAACTACTGCCCTACCACCGATTAGTGAAGAAAAAAATACTTTCTTGGCTGGCGATTTTGATACTCTTGTTGATACTCCGTTTGAGATTGGTCGCCACCAATTGTATCAATTTGAGGTTTTGGGAAAACCCCATGAACTAGCAATCTGGGGGCAAGGTAATTTTCAAGCCCAGCAGATGATTGCTGATATCCAAAAAATTGTTCAGGTAGAAGCGCAGATGTTCGGCGGTTTGCCCTATGAACGATACGTGTTTCTTCTACATTTATTTAGCCAAGCTTTTGGCGGTTTGGAGCATAAAAATTCTTGCTCCTTAATTTACCAGCGTTTTGGGTTTCGCGCTCAAGATAAATACGATCGCTTTATGCAATTAGTTGCACACGAATTCTTTCACTTGTGGAATGTCAAGCGAATTCGTCCAAAAGCGTTAGAAGTTTTTGATTACGACCAGGAAAACTACACACCATCATTATGGTTTTGTGAGGGGACTACTAGTTATTACGACTTATTAATTCCTTTGCGGGCGGGAATTTATGATGCTGAGTCATATTTAAATAACTTAAGCAAAGAAATTACCAGATATGAAACGACACCAGGGCGCAAAGTCCAACCTGTTTCCGAGTCGAGTTTTGATGCTTGGATTAAACTCTATCGCCCAGATGCCAATAGCGGCAATTCCCAAATTTCCTACTATTTAAAGGGAGAAATGGTATCGTTGTTGCTAGATTTACTGATTCGCTCTACTCACGACAATCAGCGATCGCTCGATGACGTGATGCTGAAAATGTGGCAGCAATTTGGGCAAGCTGAAATTGGCTATACCCCAGAACAGTTGCAGGAAGTTATAGAATCTGTTGCCGGAATCGATTTGACTGATTTCTTTAAACGCTACATTGATGGCACTGACGATTTGCCCTTGAATCAGTACTTAGAACCCTTTGGCTTGCAGTTGGTAGCGGAGCAACATGAAGAACCTTATCTGGGTGTGAGAATAAATACAGAGAATGGGCGGGAGATAATTAAGTTTGTGGAGGCGGGTTCACCTGCACAAGTAGGGGGAATTGATGCAGGTGATGAGCTACTAGCAATTGATGGGATTAAAGTAATGGGAAGTAGCTTAAGCGATCGCCTGAAAGATTACCAACCAAAGGACACCATTCAAGTCACAGTTTTTCATCAAGACGAACTGCATACTTATTCCATTACTTTAACATCACCACATCCCACTCGATATCAGGTAAAACCTGTAGAGCATCCTGACTCCACGCAGCAGCAAAACTTTGCTGGATGGCTTGGAGTAGCGATCGCAACTGTTTGATTAAGGGGATGGGGCATTGGGCATTGGGCATTGGGCATTGGGCATTGGGCATTGGGCATTGGGCATTAGTTATTTCCCCCTGCTCCCTGCTCCCTGCTCCCTGCTCCCTGCTCCCCGCTCCCCGCTCCCTGCCCCTAATGGGTTCTCACTGCCCCAGAGTAAATTAACCCCCGTTGCATATCCAGCGTTATAATCGCCCCATCCCGAATCACCTGCGTTGCCTGCTTCACGCCCACAATCACTGGCACACCGAGACGTAAGCCAATGACTGCTGCGTGACTTGTAAGACTTTCATCTTCAGCAATAATTCCGGCAGCTTTCCGAATTGCCTCGACAAAATCAGCGTTAGTGCGGGTTGCCACCAAAATATCTCCCGGATTAAAGTTACTAACATCCACACTAGTATTAGCCACCCGAGCGCGACCACTCACTGAACCTTGTCCCAGTCCAATTCCGTGACCTAGTATTGCCGTCACCACCTCTACCTTAATTAAATCTGTAGAGCCAGAAATTCCTTGGAGTGTGCCAGCAGTCATCACTACTAAATCTCCCTCAGACAGTAACTTCAGCTCCTGAGCCACGTTGATCGCAGCTTGAAATGTCTGACCAGTGGAAGGTAATCCTAGCACCAAAAGCGGTTTTACTCCCCATACCATCTGTAGCTGCCGCGCCACATTTACATGGGGTGTCACTGCCAGAATTGGTGTCTGGGGACGGAATTTGGAGACATTGCGAGCTGTTGCTCCTGTTTGGGTTAGGGTCATGATTGCCGCTGCACCTAGTTGTTCGGCAATTTGACCGACAGCTTGACTAATGGCATTGGGAATGGAGCGCCGAGTATCTCTCAAAGAACGTAAATTTAAGTGTTGGGCTTCCTCCTGCTCCATGCGCTCGGCAATCCTCGCCATTGTTGCCACAGCTTCTACTGGGTAGCTGCCGACAGCAGTTTCATTGGAGAGCATTACTGCATCTGTGCCATCTAAAATTGCATTTGCCACATCCGAGACTTCGGCGCGAGTGGGACGGGGATTGCTCACCATGCTGTCTAACATCTGGGTGGCGGTGATGATCGGAATTCCCAAGCGATTTGCTGTGGCAATTAATCGCTTTTGGAGTACGGGAACATCTTCTGCTGGCAATTCCACTCCTAAGTCGCCTCTGGCAACCATCACGCCATCACACAAAGCCAGAATCGCCTCCATTTGTTCGATGGCTTCGTGCTTTTCAATTTTGGCAATGACTGGCACTTGCTTGCCTGTACTGGAAATTAACTCTTTAATTTCGATCATGTCCTGGGGATTGCGGACAAAGGAAAGTGCCACCCAATCTACACCCTGATCTAGACCAAACATTAGATCCTCTCGGTCTTTGTCGGTCATTGCCTTAACTGACAGGTAAACGCCGGGAAAGTTTACGCCTTTGTTGTTAGAAAGTTTACCAGGCACCGTGATCCGACAATGCAAATCACCTTTGTCGCGGTTAATCTCCTCCACGACCATTTCGACTCGTCCATCATCAAGGAGGATTTTTGCGCCAACCGGGACTTCTTGGGCTAAATAATCGTAGGTGACGCAGCTAATTTCCTGCATACCTACAACTGGACGATTTGTCAAGGTAAAGCGATCGCCTTTTGCCACAACGATAGACCCGTTGTCAAACTTCCCCAAGCGAATTTTTGGACCCTGCAAGTCTTGGAGAATAGCCACTGGTTGATTTAATTCAAAGGCGGTTTGCCGAATTAAACGAATACTACGCTGATGGTCGGCATGAGTTCCGTGGGAGAAGTTTAGCCGCAGCGTCGTGGCTCCCGCTTCAATAATTGCCTTGAGCATTTCAGAACTGCTAGTGGCGGGGCCAATAGTAGCGACAATTTTTGTCCGGCGCAGAGAATCTCTTAATTGCATATGGGCTGAAGTTAGGGAGCTATCTGGGAAGTCATCGTATCTTAAATGGCATCTCCTTTTCAGTCACTGCTATATCAATAGATTTAAGCAGTTAGCGAGGGTTTATGGGAGAGTGGGGGCTATGAGATAGACTAGACAAAGTGGATCAATCTGGTCTCCATCCTCCCCACAAAGGAGTTTATCCAATCAACTTCTTGCCAATTGTCATATCCCACTTATCAGTAAAAACTAGTCTTCGTCTGGAATCATAGCGTTATTCATCTGCTGATATGCAAAGCTGTAGATAAATATTGCTATACAAAACTTTATTATTTCCTAATGTTCATCGTATATTCGTAGTGTTTGGTAAAAAAGGAGTCAATGTCAAAAATGATTACATTGGAGGCACAAAAGCCACTGACAATCCCGCCCAAGGAATTTTTAGCGCCTCCTGGTGATTTCAATCCCACGCTACTGCTGT
>NZ_JBGTFY010000064.1:0-7142 GCF_041747015.1 Nostoc sp. | reverse complement strand
CGTGGAGCGCAATTGTTGGGATTAATTATCCTTCCGAGGGTATTGAGTCGAGTTTCTGACCCCATGAGTGGTTATTTTCTGGTGCGTCGCAATGCGATCGCAAATGTCACTTTCAATCCTGTAGGATACAAAATTCTGTTGGAAGTAATCGGGCGGGGTAGGGTAAACCAGATTGCAGAAGCTGGTTATGTGTTCTGTGAGCGTCAAGAGTGTGAAAGCAAAGTTACTTGGAAGCAATATGTAGATTACATACACCACTTAGTGCGGTTGCGACTCTCAACAGGGCGATTGGCAAGAGTTATTGACACTCCCTATGCCGGGGTTCAATGAGCAGTCAAGCAGTCCTTTTGGCTCTTCGGTACTTGTTATGCTAAACTATTAAACGAAATGCCAGTTTAATATGCATCTAATTCGGAAATTTTCTAAATCCATACCCTGAACGTTTAATCAGCTTTAGTTTGTTATTAATTCCTTTCCTACGGAACGCTACGCGAACAACAGTACCGCTAGTTGTCCTATTATCAAAGTAAGCAACAATTTCACTAAACCAACGAATAATAGTATTGTTACTATTCGGGAAGTATTTCTTAGCTTTCGATAACCAAATACCTAGTTTAAAAGTTGCCGAATACCAATCCTTTGTGTTATTGAAAATTTTCCTAATCTTTTCTTTAAATTCGTGCATCTCCTTCAAAATAGGCGATACTTCTTTAACTTGAATCAGTTTATGCAATTGTTCCTCATTTAATTTATTTTCATTCTTAAGCAAGGGATATTTACTATTCTTCAACCCTGTCAATATTTCTTCATACTTAGATTTTTCTGTGGTATTTGCTTTTTTAATTAAATCTTCTACTTTGCGTTTTTCTCTTCTTCTTTGGGTATCTAATTCTTTATTAATCTGTGTCATTACGTGAAATCTATCGGCTACTACTTGAGCATTTGGCATTAATTCTGCCACTAATTTTTTATAGCCAGTCCACAAATCTATACTGACTTCTTCTATATTTTCTAAAACCTCTGTTCCCCACTCCATAAGGGTTTGTTTAATTATTTCTTGTGTTTGTCCGCTTAAGATTGTAATTAGTTTGCCTTGTTCTAAATCAACTAATACCGCGCAGTAATTACCATGACCTTTTTTTAGGGCTATTTCATCAATTCCCAATCTTTTTAAATTTATAGGTTTTAAATTTGGTAATTCTTGCGAGGCATCTTTTAGCATTCTTTCTATTTCGTCTTTTGTGACTATACCTTTTGATGCTACACTATGAATATCATTTTCTAAAACTTCTTGTATGATTTTATGTGCAAGGCGTTTTGTATAAGTTCTTTTCTTTTTTACAAAATCCAAATCTTCACTAAAAGGTTTTTTACATTCTTCACACTTAAACTGCCGTCTATTAATTTCTAAAAATACTTCTTTTCCTCCAAAAGGGAGGTCTTTAATAATATGTCTATGATTTTGATGTAATTTATGGCTGGTTGTGCCACATTTAGGACAGACACTAAATGGCTTTTCTTGTTCGACTTGTAAAATCATCCCAATTTCAACATGAAGACGATGTGATATAACTTTCACACCGCTTAAATCAAGAAGCTCTGTTAGAATTTTAATATCTCTTTTACCAGTCATAACTCTAGAATTAACTAAAAATACTCTTAACTGTATTTATAGTTAATAATGAATGTTCTATATATGTCAATTGTTGCAGCACTTTTATCTATTTATTGATACACATTTTAAAAATTGTTTAGTACGTCCAGCTAACAGTTTAGCATAACAAGTACCGAAGAACCATATATTTTACTCAAAAAAGCGATGAATTGTTGAATCTTGCAGTTAATTAGTTCAAGATTTTTGTTGTTCAATTATATGTTCAATAATGAGATTTAGCTAAATTTTTAAACTGTCAAAATTGTTCATCAAACAAACTTATTAACAGTCGTCTCACTACTAAACTCGTCTGGTATTGGTGAGGCTACAGCATTGGCGCTGGCAGTCGAGGGTGCTACAGTAGTAATTGCTGCCCGTCGGAGCGATCGCTTGCAAGACCTAAAAGCTCGTATTACTGGCACTGGTGGAAAAGCCTTATCCATTACTGCTGATGTTTCAGATGAGGCGCAAAACGAAATCTTGATCTGCCTAACTGAACAAGAACGGTAATTATAATTTCTGTACTTCAACGTACTTTATAATATATTTATTGTTCATAATTTTGAGCGACTTCACTAATAATCGTTTGCAAAAGAGAATTTATATTTTGTGGCTGGAAAGCATTAAGTCCAACCGAACTAAATCTTTGAATTGCTTGTTGATATGATTTTTTATCATCGTACCCTTCCTCGAAGTATTGATTATTGTAATATCCATAAAGAATAAAACTAGAATCAATCATTCTTATAAAAGGTTCCGGTTGAGCAAGAGATTTTGCATTATTAAATAGCTGAATTAGATAGATATAAAAGTAAGTTAAAAAATCCTTAATTTCTTGCCGAGAAAATTCTGACTCAAATGCTTGAACTGGCATTTGATTATTGTAAGTATCTGCTTCGTTCTCAAATAATTTATAGGTATTATATTCAAACCATCCACGAGAATCAAAAATTTGTATTAAATAAAAAAAATTACCTGTTGACTTTTTAACTATTAGTAATAGGGGAAAAATAAATGAGCCTTTCTCGTTATCAAATAAATTACTACTATTGCCAAATAGCCGAGTTAAAGTA
Organism: Nostoc sp.; assembly: GCF_041747015.1. Taxonomy (GTDB): domain Bacteria; phylum Cyanobacteriota; class Cyanobacteriia; order Cyanobacteriales; family Nostocaceae; genus Nostoc. The sequence goes on along the minus strand of NZ_JBGTFY010000064.1, from coordinate 4,415 downwards.
ATAAATAATTGTGCCAAATTAAGATTAGCTTTGTTATCAGGTTCCGAGAAATAAAGCTCTTGATAAAGGGTAAAATTATGTTTAATATCAATACTATTTACTTTGAGTAGTCTGTATTCAGCATCGTCTAGTCTCCAAAGTTCATATTTAATATTGTTTAATTCCAGTTCAACTTTAATACGTTCTCGAATTTGTCTAACTACTTGTTTCATATATTTTACTCTAATTTATTAAAAGCGTAGTATTGTTGTAATGGAATGAATCAATTTTCGATTATTTCGCTAGTTATGGTTTGCAAAATCTCATTGACATTTTGTGAACTTATGGAACTAATACCAATTGACTCTAAACTTTCAATAGCTGCAAGATATGCTGATTGAGATTGGTATTTTTCCTCAAAATAATGCTCATCTTTATAGCCATAAAGGATATACTCAGAGCCAATCTTCTTGAAAAACTGCTCAGATTGTATCAAGAGTCTTCTACTTTCAAAACAGCCCTCAAGATAACCATAAAAATAGCTGATGAAATAGTTGATTTCTTGGCGAGAAAATTCTATTTCAAAAGGTTCACGAAGTATTTGAGTATCATAACCTTCTACCTCAGCGTCCAGAATCCTGTAAAAGCTGATATAGAGTGTACCCCTATTGTCATAAATATCGATTAAATAGAAGAATCTACCTTGTGCTTTTTCTAAAATCAATAATAGTGGAAAAGAAAAAGTACCTTTCCAATCGTCAATCCAATCACTGCTATCACCAAACAAGTGCGTTAAGCAGACATATAATTCAGCCAAATTGAGTTTATTTTTGTTCTCGCGTTCGGAAAGATAAAAGTGCATATAAAACATATAATCGTCTTTAATAGGAAGGCTTTTTTGCCGAAGTTTTCTAAATTCGGCATCATCCAAACGCCAAAGCTCGTATGTAATATCTTTCCGTTTGAGCTTAACTTTACTGCGTTCTTTAATTTGTCTGACTACTTGCAACATGATAATTAATTTGCTCAAATTCTCTAGTAATAATGTACTATATTAATATTTTAGTTCCAGTTTGACAACATGATTGATGAAAATCCGCAGACAGAATTTGATAGCCCGTGGAAACAGATAATACAACTGTATTTTGAAGACTTCATGTTGTTTTTCTTCCCCCAAGCACATGAGCAAATAGATTGGACAAAACAACCAGAGTTCTTGGATAAAGAATTGGAGCAGGTGGTTCGTGATGCCGAACTGGGGAAGCATCTGGCAGATAAGCTCGTAAAAATCTATCTCAAAGATGGTTCAGAAACCTGGGTATTGATTCATGTGGAAATCCAATCCCAGGAAGAGTCGAACTTTGGGAGAAGAATGTACACCTACAACTATCGAATCTATGATAGATATAAACGTCCAGTAGTATCTTTAGCAGTGTTAGGTGATGAACGTGCCAGCTGGCGACCGAATCAGTTTGGTTATGAGTTGTTCGGTTGTAGTGTGAATTTTCAATTTCCAGTGATCAAACTGATAGACTATCAACAAAGACAGTCTGAATTAGAAGCTAGTCGTAACCCGTTTGCTACAGTAGTAATGGCACACTTAGCGGCATTAGAAACCCGTAATGATAGGTTACAGCGCAAGCAATCCAAGCTGGCTTTAGTGCGACGACTGTATAACCAAGGATTTGAGCGTCAGGATATTCTAAATTTATTGGCTTTTATAGACTGGATGCTAACGCTACCATTAGATTTAGAACGAGAGTTTCTTTTTGAAGTAGAGCAATTGGAGTCAGAGCAACGTATGCAGTATGTTACTTCTTTTGAGCGCAGTGGTATTCGTCAGGGATTGTTAGAAGGGATTAAATTGGGTTTAAAACTGAAATTTGGTACGGATGGGTCAAGCCTATTACCAGAAATTTCAACAATTGAGGGTGTGGAGCAATTGAGAGCAGTTCTTACAGGACTGGAAGCAGCCAGCACAATTGAAGAATTGCGCCAAATTTACCACTCACTCACAACAGACACCCAACCAGATTAGCCAACCCCCACCAACCAATCGCACACCACAGACCTACACCTGTTCCCAAAGTTAACCCAAACCTGCCACTAAACAATTCGCAATTCGCTTTTTCGCCCATTCGCAATTAAGAAAATTTAAGACTTTGGTGATTCGTCGCATGGTGTTGAAATGCTTTACCCTGCGTCACCCCACGCATTCGACCCAATCGCAAACCACAGACGTACACCCTCCCACAAAATTAACCCAAACCTGCCACTGCCCCAGGTATGCGTTCCAGTAAGGCTCCCCATCAGCAACGCCGACGGCCTCGCCAATTGTGGAGACTAACTCACTGTAGAAGGAGCCAGCACTATCGAGTCCTTGCTGCATTTTCACCATCAGCCCCTTCCATCCAAGAATCGCGATATTTTCTGGGGTATGTGGTGCTGTGTCACTGAGTGGTGTTGCAAAGACTATATTATTAGTGCCTGACACCACTTCAGTATTGTGGGATATGGACAGTGATGTTGTGTCAGTTATTGGTGTAGTTGTACTTATATTATTACTGACTGACACCAACTCACTAAGAAATACTTCATCTCGATTGAGCCACTGCCCAAAAATTGAATCACGCTGATCATCAGGGGCAACAAACTTATACACGCACTCCCGATTTTCACGCTTGCCCAATCGACCAACGTAATCCAGTTTCAAATCAATCTTGGCCAGTAACTTCTGTGCGATCGCTATCGGAGTCAGTCTTTCCGAGATACTGACATTCAAGTAATTCTTGATAACGTGCCGATGCTGAACAGCCAGAGCTTTAAACTCCACCATCTTCTCATCAGATCCCCGTAACTGAACGTCTGGTGTAAGAAACTGCAACAGATTCAGATTTTCCAGTAACAGTACTGACGGTAATAGCTGCCCCTTGTTAAAGTCCGGCTTCCAAATCGAATTTTCCCCAACCTCTAACTGCGCCTTAGCCCGTTTCGCATCACGGTTCGTCAGAAACTCTCGCCCCAGCGTCAAATAATAGTGCATTCTCAGTTGAGGATACCAGCTATCGTCATCTTTTGAGACCAAATCAGGCGTCACTTCAATTTCATAGCGACGAGACAATTCAGCCTTGCGCTGCTGATGTCGTTCGGTTTTAGTTTTCGCCCTTTTATCTTGCAGTTTTTTCAGTTCCGTTTGGGAGAGTTCAACAGAATTAGCGATCGCTTCACACTCCACAGCATATAATTCCTCACTTGCCGCCTTCACCGACTCGATTACTGCTCCACTCTCATCATCCGATGCATCAATTGCATCAATAATAATGTAGCCATCCTCGACCAACCCTGCAAGCACCGATTCTCTATAACGCCGCATCTCTACGTTAATCACAGAACCGCGTTTACCCCAAGTTTGTAACGATTCTGGCTGAAAATTCTGGTCAACGTAGCTGTAATCATCATTATCCGCCGCCGACAGCAGCGCAATATTAGCCTGTGTCGCAACGTGTTGACTTCTGAGCAATCCTCCAATGGATGTAGAGCCATTCCCGACAACCGACATCCCCCACTCTCTGACCCAAATGTGACGGTCAACTGTTTCCCTAACCCTTGCCAACATCTGCCGCACGGAGTTAACCGGCTGCACTCCCTGAAAAATCCCCCAAACATCGCTAAAATGTCCTTGAATGTCGATGGATACTCCAGTTTCTAAACTTGGGGAGGCGATAACCAAATCATACTGGGTCAGAATTTCGTTCAGGTGAGCGATACAACCGAAAGCCGCATGAGAGGGGTCAGCAACAGATTCGCTGTCAATTCTGAGGATTCGCAAGTGTGGGAATTTGCGGTGAAAACGTTCCTCCAATGCTTGGGTTCCCCATTTCGATTTTGCCTTTTGAGCAGAACAGCAGAGTAAATGATGCCCCCCAATAGAGATCGCCTTGTCGAGTGCCGCGATAAGATTCTTCGGGTTACTGCCAGAATAGTTGTAACAGTTTCCGGCTACGTGGCGATAATTGTTGACAATGACGAATGGATTAACTCGATATTCCCCAGCGAGTGATAAAACATACTTTACATCTGTGTCAGAAACATCAGCACTGGACAAGTAAATCTTTCCTTGACTGCTGCCCAAAACATTCTGTACCAGTTGTTTGAGGTTTTTGAGAACGGACACACGCCGCTTCTGCACTTCAGTACCAGAGTTGAGCAAATGCCAGAATACTTGGTCGCACTCGTCAATAATAATTACATCATTCGCCCAGTCGTTAGGGTTGAATCGCGCCTGACTTTCCTGATGTAGCGAATCAACGCACACCCCGTATCCTAATAATGTGCCTGTTTCATTTGTGCGGACTTCAGTAACATAGTTAACACCAAACCGATTACACAGTGCCTCACCTAGCTGAATGCGATGGGTAATGATTAATACCCGTCTT
>NZ_JBGTFY010000063.1:0-11924 GCF_041747015.1 Nostoc sp. | reverse complement strand
TATAGCATCCAGAGGTTCAAAAACCTTGCACTTTCGTCGGCGAGCGCCGGGCAAATTGGGAAACTAAGCGACGAAACTACTATTTTGTAAGCTGTGTGGCTTCTAGATTCGCTCTGGAGACTTATTCAGCAAGCCCTAAGTTAATTCAGATTTAGTGATTGGTTTACAAGGAATGAGCGCCCCTTATGGCTGGAACGCCTTCATCGTATCGACGTTAACACAGATGGGCATAGCTGTAGCTTTATTCGATACACCTTTGGCTGGTGAGCGCAGCTTGGTGCGTACCTTCACGGCGATGGTAGACCATGAGATTAAGCCTTTAATTGACAGAGGCATCTCATTTGACACTGAGTTCCTCTTGTGCTTGTTTCGCCGAACTGCGGCTGATATTGCCAGAGTTCGTGATTTTTGTAGCGATCGCGATGCTCTCAATAATCGCAGATTAGCATTATTCGGTGTCAGTATGGGAGTTTTGCAAGCTGCCTATGCCTTTACTGCTGATGGTGTTGGGGAGCGGCTATTGGGTGCGATCGGTCATGCCGATCTCCAGTCCTTTGCCAAAAGTTGGGGCTACTTAGTTTTACCAGAATTAGCAGCTTCACCCTTGGGTGGAGTCGCAGAAGTACTGCTAGAACGAGTGCAACCGAATCTGAAACCCGTAGTTAAACTTTTACAATTAGCCAAAAATCTGAAATACCCCGATGAGTATGCTTGGGCGTGCAACCCGATGACCTACATTGAGCGGGTACAGCCTCCGCGTCGGGTTCGCTTTTTAGTAGGTGATAGCGATCGCCTGGTGAACATTCGGGATGCTCGTGCTTGTGCTGGACGCTTTAGCGATGGTGACTGTTATGTTGTTCCTGGTATGGGACATGGCACCCACAAATGGGGGCTATTATTCGTAGACCATGTGCGCTATTTCCTCATGACACAATTGGATGATTGGCGAAATTGACACTCTACTGCTTATCGAGTGCGACAGAATTTGCGATCGCTATCACTCTCAGGATATTGCCAAGAATAGGCAAAATGGCTAACTCCCTTAAGTTGGGGAGCAAATTGGCGAAGTGCCTGCATTTGTACTTCTAGCGATGGACGATTACTGATCGATTTTCCCCACTGCCCAGCTAAAGCAGGAATCACTTGCGTACCAGGTTTTGTCATACTCAAAACCCGCTGCGCTTGCGTCACAATACAACTGCCATCACCGCAAGTCCCATATAACATGGGATGCCACTCTAATGTAGTGGGGAACCGATCCCAAGGTTGTAAACGGGAATCATACCCTTGTCCTACAGTTTGGTTGCCATCAGGGAAAAACACTACCCCTGTAGGAATTCCTTGCTGCTTTGCTGGGTAACTAGCTATGGTGACAAAATCTAGAATTCCTTGCATGGCGTGAGCAACGGCGAGTTGCCACAATTCCCATTGTAAAATTGGTTGTCTGTCGGTTGCAGACAAGATTGACTTTTGTGCTATTGGAGGAGTACGGCCTTGCCAGAGGGGTTCCCCTTCTTGAGGATAAAGTTTATCAACTTCTGCTACATCGCCGGCGGTGACGTATGCCTTACTTAAAAAGCGCCGAATCAAGTCTAGCCCTTTGTAATTTTGTGCCCGCTTAAATAAAGCTTCTTGGATTGCGGGACTGAATAACCATAAATCTGAAACTTTGGTGGCGATGGAATCACTTCCTGCTTGGCGGGGATAGCGCACGTAGTCCAACAGCAAGCCATCTGGGCGACGGCGCAAAACTTCCTGTACCAATTTGTAGTAGTCGCGTTTTGCTTGCGGGTTGTAAGGGTCGATAAATAGTTGAGAACCGTTATCTACAACATATAAGCTCGTTTGACCTTTGCCATTACGAGCGATCGCACCTTGTCTATCTGGACGCTGGGCGTAAGTATAACCGAAATTTGTGGTAAACATCCAAGCGTAGACTTTCAAACCGCGTTGCCGACCTTTTTTAATTGCTGCGGCGAGTATATCGACCTTTTCTGCCCCTGGAGTGCGAATCACAGCAGGCCAAATCGTCGGGTTAGCTGTTGCTGGCAATAGTACCTGCCCGTCGGAAAATACTTCCAAATAAACTTGGTTATAGCCACGATTGACAATGCGATCCATAACCTGATCAATTGTTCCTGGCTTAATGTCACAGGGATACAAGCGTAACCAGATCGCTTGAACTTGCGGCCAAGTTCGAGTGCGACATTCTTGTAATTCCTGTGCCTGTTTTTGTACTATGTTTTGGTAGCTGGTTTCAGCATCTTGATTGCCTTTGAGAGCTGACAAACGTAAGTTTTCTTTTTCTTGCGCCGCCGCTGATGATAACTGACAATACTCACTTACTTGTGCCCTTGCTGGTTGGCTCCCAAAACTGGTAAGCAACGAAGTACTAGTTAAAATAACAGCGAATAGGCGCGGCCAAACTAATATTGATCTTGTAACGTTCAAAGGACGGTTAGACATACCTACCAGTAGATGGACACGATAATCATCGACCCCAACTTAGATAATTGTGGGCAACGTGTATCGAATTATATAGTTAAGTAGTAAGGGTTTTGAAACCTATTTTTTAAGACTCCCAAAAGCCTATTTGTGTTGCCATATTTTTTTATCAAGACCCAAACACATAAAAGGCAGTATAAAAAAACGCTTGAACACAAAGCAAGTTTAGTCAGCTATTGGGTAGATTTTGCATCTACCTTAGTTACTGAAAATCTACTCAAACCAGTAGGATTTTTGAACCAAGAATACTCTGGCTTCTAGCTAGAAGAGTGTCAATCAGGTTAGTTAAAAATTAACTATATCAATTTGCCAAAATAGTCAAGAGTCAAAAGTTAAAACTTAATGACTCTTGATGATGAAGTAGACAATAATTAAGAGTTAACCGCCACGCTTCAGCGCCGTCTCTACCTGCTGTAACTCCTTCTCTAGACGATTTTTGAGTTTTTCCGGTACGGGACGATTTGGGTAAGAACTATAGTGTCCAGCTAGGGAGTTGAGGGCTGTTCGGATGGTTGTAAAGGAGCCAAGAGCAGAAACAGAGTTAACTCGCTGGTAGCGAGATGAAAAGTCATTAATTTTTTGACGCGCTTGTGCTTGAACTGCTGCTTTGTCTGGTGAATCTTGTGATATGTCCAGAGCTTGTCTCATAATATTGACCACAGCTAAGGTGTCTTGGCGATAATCTCCAGTCAAACTATCTGGACTGCCAGAACAGCCCATCAAGCCGATAGCTACAACCAAAACCAGCGCAAGCAAACGCGACCAATAGCGCTTCATAAGCATTAAGTAGAAGAATACGTAAATCAATGTCCATCCTATCTTGGATTGGTATCTTGGGGATCAATTAAGTGCTGACTCCTAACTTTCTGATAAAGAGTATCCCGTTGTTGGTAAGGTCTTCCTAAAGAAGCGATCGCAGTTTCCAAAGTTTCCACTTCCATACACGTACCACCTAAAGCTCCTGCCATTGTGGTAATATGCTCCTCCATCAATGTACCTCCAATATCGTTGCAACCCCAAACTAAGGCTTCCGTCGCACCTGCAAGCCCCAGTTTTACCCAACTTTGCTGATGGTTGGAAATCCAATTGCCCAAGAAAATCCGCGCCACAGCCCCTAGCAGCAGTGCATCAGCCAAAATTGGCTGATCACGTCCGACACGGCGACGTAAGGGTTTAGGCGCTTCTTGCCCAACGAAGGGTAATAAAATAAACTCTGTGATCCTGGCTGGATATCCCTGATTGATAGCAGTTTTTTGGAGCGATCGCAATTTTTCTAAATGTCCAATTTGCTGTTCGCGGGTTTCAATATGCCCAGATAACATGGTACTGGTAGTATGCAAGCCTAATTTGTGAGCGGTGCTGACAATTTCTAGCCAAGTGGCTGTGTCAATCTTCTCTGGACACAGTATTCGCCTAACTTCATCGTCCAAAACTTCTGCGGCTGTTCCTGGCATTGATCCAACACCAGCATCGCGCAAAGCAGTAATCACATCAGCATACTCAAGTCCGTCAAGTCTGGCGATAAATTCCACTTCCTGGGGAGAGAAAGCGTGTAGATGTATCTGGGGAAATTCCTGTTTGATGGTTTCCACTACTTTGAGATAGTAGAGCAAAGATTTGCCATTGATTTGCGCTTGGGGATTTAATCCCCCCTGCATACAGATTTCCGTCGCCCCCCGCCGCACTGCATCTGTCGCTTTTTCCAAAATTTGCGCCGAACCTAACCAGTATGCACCGACATCACCATCATCTCGACGGAAAGCACAAAAACTACAGTGCTGCTCACAAATATTAGTAAAGTTGATATTACGATTAATTACATAAGTAACTGTATCGCCTGCTTGAGTGTGGCGGAGTGTATCAGATGTAGCCCGGATTGCGGCGATCGCCTCTGGATCAGTTTGTTCTAACAACACTACTCCCTCTTCAGGAGATAAGTCGTACCCCATCAATGCACGCTCAAGAATTTTTTCAACAGCAATTTTTGTCAGCATTACTTTCTTAATTTTTTAGTAAATCTTAATTTTATGATCTTGTAAGTAGTAAAATTTTACTCAATCAATACACCCATTTCTGGAGAATCCCAAGAGCGAATATAAGTTTTACCTTGAAAATTAATCTCTTGATTTTTCTTTTGTTTACTTTTTTTGGTTTCCATTGAAATAATCCCACAAGGTTCAAAATCTTTATATGAATCCTCTTTTTCTAAAATCGCCGAAATATTCGTTACATTAATATGTTGAATTTTAACTATTTTTTGATTATTTTGCTGTAAAAGTACCCGCAAAGGGTATTCCCAAGGATCTTTTCCCATCGATAGCCCAATATTCGAGCAGTTTTTTGAATTTAAAAACTCAACCGCTCCTGTATAAGTAGTATTAAGGTATGGTCTATTATTAAAATACTGCTCAATTCTGCTGACTTGGAATATATTGTTGCTATCAATGATCGGTCTATACCTATTAAAAAATACCCACGGTAATGATGACACGAGTAAAAATGTTACTATAAAAATTGCTATTTTTTGCTTTTTCAGTTTAGATAACACAACACCGACAAATGGAGACATTAGTATAAAAAAGGGCAAATGTAGACGACTATTCCAGGCTTGCCATTTTACCAAGTAGCAAAATATTAAAAATGTAGATATGGTAGTAATAAGATAAGCAAAAATATAACTTTGTTGACGGATATATTTTCGAGATATAAAAATAATCATACATATTATTATTAGTGCTAAATGTACTAAATTACCAGCACCGTTTTCATTGCCAGTTATACCAATTGTTGACCAACCTCCTGGTACAAAAAATGTTTTAGAAAAAGTTATTCGAGGATCATTAATATCTACACCAATAAATATATGGATAATTTGAATTAATTTATTTGCTATTCCATTCCATAAACCAATTGGTGTTCCTATATGCAAAGCAATATTTCTCAGAATGTTAGAAACAAGTATATTAATCCCATGTGCTTCGTTACGATAATCACTTGGTTCACCAAGTGGCGAAGCGAATAAATTATAATTACGTAAATAGTGACTAATATTAAGCAATAAAGATATACTTCCTACTATTAAAGCTGGCTTCCATGCTTGCCAACGTAAGCGTTTAATCTGGGACAAACCAAACCAAATTAAGAAGGGAAATATATAAAAATAAGCAGTTCCCTTGCTCAAAATAGCCAATCCTATGCTACTACCAATCTTAAATGAATTCGTCCAAATCTTACTTTTTTCTCCTTGGATAGTTGATAGCAAGTAGTAAGCGAGGCAAACTACCCAAAATGCAATAACGTAATCATTTTGAGTGCTTGAAGTTTGCAAGATTCCCATAGGAATTGTTGCAGTTACAACAGCAGAGAAAACCTGACCTTGTAAATTTGCTCCCAGTCGTTTCGCAATTAATGAGACTGCAATAATACAGCCAATCATACTTAACCATTGAACTAAGTTAGCGAAGTAGTCACCACCACTCAAAATTTGAAAATGCAAAATCACAAACTCTGACCAAGGGTTTTGATATAGTTGTGGAGTATAACTTGTTGGATAATGAGCAACGCTATGATTTTGTATCCAATAAGCAACACGACTCATGTGATAGTCCATAGAATCCCAGTTATTGGGTGGTGCTACGATGGCAATTAATCCAACTGTTGCTACAACAAAACCTAGTCCACATAACAATAATTTTATTTTGATATTATGTAATTGAGAGTAATTATTTTGCTCAGAAATCTGAATTTTGTGGGGATTTAGCCGCAAATAGGCATAAATTAAAATAATCCAAATTAATCCCCAAGCTCCTAATATCCAGCCAAAAGTAATTAATTTAAAAAAACTCAAAAATTCTGTAATTATAGTGAGTAATATTCCCCAGTAGGTAGTTGCTAATATCAGTGACTCACGCCACTCAGGAGAATTTTTATTAATTATTAAAAAAATAGTAATTAAGGAAATAAGAGGCAAAATTATAAACATAATACTAGTAGTTATATAGTTAAGAGCTATATTGCCATAGTTGAGCTTGTAATTGCACACTATTTTGTCTAGTTTATGTAAACCATAATCTAAAAAAAATAGGCTCTTGCGTTACTTTTATGGAAAATTAATAGAAAAGTGCCAGTTTAATAAACTGCGTAGTCGAAAATTGCTAAAGTTACGAAAGCCATATCCTAGTCTTTTAATTAACTTGAGTTTATTATTAATTCCTTCTACTGTACCACTCGTAGTTTTCCCGTCAAAATAGTTTAGTGGTTGTAGAGGAAGTGGAGCAAAAATTTCAAGTTATCATATTTTCATCTAATGTATTGATATTGTGTTCGCATTTTAATAGAGAAAGTGCGATCGCAAAGCTTACCTGAAGCGATCGCGTAGCCCAACCATCGATAAAAATACACGATGCTGTTTGCTGGTTGTTCAAAAAAGCGATTTGGTACAAAAAAAGCATAACAGGAGAAATAACCATAATGATCATCGCACACATTGAAAGTCAGATTCGTTATGTCACCAACGCAGATGGAGAAACAACAGATGTACTCGTCCCTGTAGAACTTTGGGAACAGCTTATAAGTCAATACGGTTCAGTTAAGAAAAATTGTAGGTTGGGTTAAGCAAAGCGCAACCCAACAAAGCCCCGAAATTGATATTATCCTTTGTGAATATTCTAGAGGTGTTTCATTAGATGGGTCAAGTCGATAATTAAAGTTGAGTCTTGGCTTGAGTTGTTTCCATGTATTATGACTTCGTTCCCAAACTTCATCATCTGGTATATAATGCCGCCTGATTCTGATCTCTTCTTCTATCATAAATAACTGAATGTTCTGAACGATTTTATTCTTTGAAGAGCATTAAACATCTTGAAAAAATTAGAGCTGAACTAGAAGGCTAAAATCTTATGGCTTGAATTAAAAAATCTTGTCATATTTTCAGACCCAACTCTCAATTCTTCTGTGCGACTCTGTGCCTCTGCGTGGAACAAAAAAGATTTAGTTCACTTACCTGAGAATGGCTATATCACAAGATTCAAAAAATAATGTAGGGGCGGACGATCGCCCACCCCGATTAAAATCAGGTAACACCAAAAACAATCACTAAGCCCAAAACCGCCCCAAACACAATCAAGGCATAGAATTGAGCGCGACCGTTTTCTAGGTACTTCAGACCTTCACCACTGACAAGGGTAAAAAAGCCTGTGAGGTTAACAGCACCATCGACAACGCGAAAGTCAACTTCCATAACTTGTCTAGCTAGGCGACGCAAGCCGACAACAAAAACCCGATGGTAAATGTCATCGAAATACCACTTGTTGAGAGATAACTCGTAAAGTGGTTTGATTTTAGCAGCGATCGCAGCTGGGTCAATCTTCCCGCGCAAATACATCAGCGAAGCTAAGGTAATCGCAATCAAAGAAATTCCCACTGAGGCACCCGCCATAATGTAGAATTCCGTCGGATTGAACTCGGAAGCCTTTTCTATAACTTCGGTGAGAGTTTCGCTAGGAGGAAAGATAAACTCTTCAAAATAATTGGCGTAAGGAGTTCCTAGCAAACCAATCAAAATCGAAGGAACTGCCAACAGTGCCAACGGTAGAGTCATTGTCCACGGCGACTCGTGAGGAGAGTCGCTATGATGCCCGTGGGAATCATGGGAATCATGATGCTCACCAGTGGCAGCCAATTCTCCTTTTTTCATCGCCCCAGGCCCAAAATTTGGAACTGGTTCTTCTGACTCTAATTCCAGGACGATTGTCGCCGCCGCCTTCTTGAGTTTTTGCTTGATTTTCTCGTCATTACCCCGGAATCCGCCTTCAAATGTCAAGAAATACATTCTAAACATATAGAAAGCCGTAATCCCAGCAGTTAGCCAGCCAATCAACCAGAGGAGTGGGTTAGCCTCAAAAGCCTTCCCCAGAATTTCATCTTTTGACCAGAAGCCAGCAAAGGGCGGAATACCAGAAATTGCCAAGCAACCAATCAAAAAGGTAATTGCCGTCACGGGCATATACTTGCGTAGACTCCCCATCAACCGCATATCTTGCGCTAAAGCTGGGTCATGTCCAACGACACCTTCCATGCCGTGAATTACTGAACCTGAACCCAAGAACAGCATCGCCTTGAAATAAGCGTGGGTCATCAGGTGGAATAGTCCGGCACTGTAAGCACCGATTCCCATTGCCATCACCATGTAACCAAGTTGGGAAATGGTGGAGTAAGCCAAGCCCTTCTTAATATCATTTTGGGTAATGGCAATGCTAGCCCCCAAAAATGCCGTAAACGCTCCAGTAAAGGCAATGACGTTCATTGCGGCTGGAACGTGTTCAAATACTGGGTACATCCGGGCAATCAGGAAAACACCTGCTGCTACCATTGTTGCTGCGTGGATTAAGGCAGAAATTGGGGTGGGGCCTTCCATCGCATCTGGTAGCCAGACGTGCAGGGGGAATTGGGCAGATTTCGCAACTGGACCTAAGAAAACTAAAATCGCAAACAGGACAGCGAGAAAATTGCTGATAGTACCTGATTGTACTAGTTGGGACAAGCGATCGCCCATGACATCAAATTCAAAGCTTCCTGTTGCCCAGTACAGCCCCAAAATGCCGAGTAACAGACCAAAGTCACCCACGCGGTTGGTCACAAATGCTTTTTGAGCTGCATCGGCTGCTGACTTGCGATCATACCAAAAACCGACCAGCAAGTAGGAACACATTCCGACCAGTTCCCAGAATATATAAATCTGTACTATGTTCGGGCTGAGTACCAGACCTAACATTGAAGAGCCAAACAAACTGAGATAAGCATAAAACCGCACGTAACCTGGATCGTGAGCCATGTAGCCATCGGTGTAAACCATGACCAAGAAGGCTACCGTTGTCACAATCACCAGCATTAGGGCTGTCAGGTGGTCAATAGTGTAGCCCATGTTCAGGTGAAAATTGCCCGCAGCCGCCCACTCTAAGGTGTACAGATAAGGCGGGTGTCCTTGAATTTGACTCCACAACAAGGCAAGCGACAGCCCCATAGCTGCTCCCATTAGGGAGATAATCACTACAGCGTTCAACTGCCGCAGGTTGTTTGTCACCTGATTCAACGAGATTAACCCTAGACCGACCAGCATTGCTCCAAAAAGAGGTAATACTGGAATCAGCCAAGCATACTGATAGATTGCTTCCATCACTGACGCCTACTTTTAGAATTCTTAACTAGCGTGTCGAAACTGTTAATAATTGTGACACACACCCTTTAAGTTAAAATAACCCACTCAAAGGTCATTGAGTGGGGTATTAAGCATGGTTTTATATTTGGGCATTGGGAATGCTGAGTCATAAGTATAATTACTACTCAGCACTCAGCACTCAGCACTCAATTCAGGCTGACCAACACTCTAAGTCCACTGTTTTTGAACTTTTGTAGATTTTGGGGCAACTGCTGTAACTGGCTTTAATCTCTTCTAAAGCTAGATGTAAATCTTCTCTGCCGCGAAAGCTTTCCAAGCGATGCCGAATATTGCCATTTTCAATCAATATTAAAGTGGGCAGTGACTTTAGCCTATAAGTAGTAGACAGTTTAAAATTTTGATCGGCGTTAACCCCAACTAATTTAATTTCTTCCCCGCATTGGGATTGAAATTGCAACAATAGTGGATGGATAACCCGACACAACCCACACCAAGGGGCTTCAAAATTAACTAAAACAGGAATTGGAGATTCTAAAACTTCTTGAGTAAATGTCTGCTCACTAACCGACAACACCATAACGATGACGCCTCTTGGATTATAGGGTTTTTTATATCAAACTAGCTATCAGCATTGAAGTGAAGGATTGGCAAGCTAGTAACTGCCGATAGATGCTTTCAGGACAAAAATCTCAGGACACAGAATAATTAGGCAAAAAATCAGCGCATTGATGTGTCTCTGACAAAAAAGCCAGCGCGACTTTGACGATGGCTTTTTTGGATGTTTAACTCCTGATTGCCGTGGCTGTCTGGAAATTTGACTGAATTTGCCATTTATTGCCAATTAAAAACAACTGACCAACAACTACCAATATAAAATCTTAGGCTAACTGAACGCACCTCACTCACAGATGTTTAAAATAATCCTACATTGATTCGGGGGCAATTGATAAGCTGAAATTTTCAATTTGGATTTTCTGCTGACATTGGGGATCGCTTAAAATTACCATGCTATCCTACTAGTTGCTTCGATTAACAGAGGGTGCGACCACCAAAGTAAAGCCACAAAAATAGCAACTCCTAAATAGGCAGGGCGGAGAAATTCCTGCCATTTGAGAGATTGACGCCCGTCAATAATTGCTTTAAAGGGAATAATTGAAGTCCGCTGTTTGGCAATTTCAAAGGCTTCCCCATAGCGATCGCTCAGGCGACGATCGCCGTGCCAAACCCCAAATAAGTGATGCAACACCAACCCAATGGAAGTCACAAGGGTAAAGGTAGTACCTAACCACAGAGTATGAGCAATACACCAAATTATTTGTCCCACCATCTGAGGGTGACGAGTAATCCGAATAATTCCGGTTTCGTAGAGATTAACTTGGGGCTTCTGAATGGCAGCAATTTCTAGTAGATTGAAGGTAGCAGGATATAAAAACAAAAACGAGATCGCTGACAGCACCCAAACAAATTCTCGCACTCCTAGCACTCCTTGTACCTGCCAAAGTTGCAAACCGTCATAGCGGTGTCCAAAAAAGTAAATAATTAAGATTGCAGCCAACGGTAGGCTGACTAATGCAAAAACAACGCGATAAAGCCTTGCACCAATGTATTTTTCGGCCCTTGGGCGCAAAGCAGCGCCTCCACTATGAGCGATCGCAAAAGCTATTTGTAGCCCCAGTATGACAAAATGACTGGGTGTCAACCAAGAAATCGGCAGCATATACACGGGTGAAGTAATTTAAAGAAAACTCAATTCAGTACAACCAATACCACAAAGTATTCAAAAGGGGACTTTAGTCAAGATGTTGTGCTACTGTCTTTTTCGAGTCAAGCCTTCAAGTTTAATATGCAACAAATCATCCCCAGCTGATTGCTGTCAAACCTGATTTGTTGTGTGTATCCGCTCCTTTTAAAGTTTGTGGATTGAGCCTTATGTCTGACCTTCCTTTCACTTTAGATCAGTTACGTATTTTAAAAGCGATCGCACAAGAAGGAAGCTTCAAGCGCGCCGCTGATAGTCTTTACGTCTCCCAACCTGCCGTTAGCTTGCAAGTCCAAAATCTGGAACGGCAGCTAGATGTCCCCCTATTCGATCGTGGAGGACGACGCGCCCAATTAACCGAAGCAGGGCATCTACTCCTAAGTTACGGAGAAAAAATCCTCAGTCTGTGTCAGGAAACTTGCCGTGCGATTGAGGATTTACAAAAACTTCAAGGCGGTACTTTGATTGTCGGTGCTTCTCAAA
>NZ_JBGTFY010000062.1:0-29388 GCF_041747015.1 Nostoc sp. | reverse complement strand
TATAGCATCCAGAGGTTCAAAAACCTTGCACTTTCGTCGGCGAGCGCCGGGCAAATTGGGAAACTAAGCGACGAAACTACTATTTTGTAAGCTGTGTGGCTTCTAGATTCGCTCTGGAGACTTATTCAGCAAGCCCTATCTAGCAAAAGATACATATATGTCGTCAAAGCGGCGTTGTGTGGTTAAACGGCTAAAATCGATTCCCAATAATCCCCAAATTTACCAAATAGTCAAAGAGAGGTTTCAACGGGAAGCAGCTATTTTAGAAGAGCTCAGGGGCGCAAATGACTGAATTCCCGCATTGTATGCCTACTTCTTGTCAAGTGGGCAGATACTAGTACATAGTAATATTAAGTAAGTGCCGTTGAACACATTAACTACGCATTTCCCTAAATGCAACTCGAAAAACATTGTTAAAAATTATCATTCTCAAAATCGCCTGACAACCACATTGAGTCAGTCTGGTATTTCGTCCATTACCATAACGCTAGTTTACGAAGTTAAATAATTACTATGCACTACTATCTAATTGTTGAATCAATCAGATAAATTGCGTACTTATTATGTAATTTATTGTGACCTTTACCATGAACTAATTTATTCAATTGCTGATAAATATTCTGAAATAGTTCTTGACTTAGATGAGTATTAGCTTTGGAAAAAGCGGAGATATCTAGATCAAATCCTGGGTTCTTTAATCGTTGAAATAAATCCCACATACTCGTTAAACTGTCATCTAGAGCATAAGATAGCTAACACTCAAGGAAAAACAAGTATTCAACACTGGATAATAGTTTTTTGGTATTTCTCTGAGAATACCTTTGACAATTTTGTGAAATGAGTTTATTATCATTAGTCCAAAATTTAACGTATTTTGGGCTTTTTTGTCACCTTTTTCTTAAATTCCACACTTCTGACTAACATCATATTTGTTCTAGATTCATTAATCTGGCTGATATTACAGATAATGCTGTTAAAATTTACCAAAAAACCTTGGTTCTTTACACCCACAAAACTGAGTCTTATCCCATTTTTTCTAGTTACAAAATTAGTACGGATAAAGCTATTAGCTTGATCAATGAAAGCCAAAATTCATCACCGTTCAAGTAGCTATTAACTGACTAGTTACAGTCATGGGTGTACATAGGTGTTTGCTCTAGAGCGATCGCATCTTTGCCTATTTTTAAGTCATTTCCACGACCTACATATTCCATTACAACCCGCCTGTAAGTTAGCGTTTCAGTATAATAGTGATTATAAAGCTTTATTTTTAGGTCTTATACTAGATGTTCTCTGCAAGTGGGTTTGGAGAACTTGGTTAAGGGAGAAAGTCAAATGCTTTCAATGAAGAATAAATTTTGGAAATCTTGATTGAGTCAACAATAGGTGTCTCAAATTCATTTATAAAATTTCATTTTTAGGCTTAATTTATGCTGTTACTGTGTTGATTATCTTCAAAAGCAACTATTTGCTTTTTCTACTGTCACAATAGTAACAAATAAAGTGTAATTTTTTGATTTTTTTTGAAAATGGGGAATACTTTGACAAAACAAACATTTTTAATATTAATGATATTACTTGTTTCCTGAGACAAACTCTGATAATCTTATCGGTTCCCTCTTTAGTTAAACGCTTTCGATGCTCTAAATAATATACAGCAAATAGCATGATAATGACAAATAAAAAATGGGCAGTTAAACGCATAACAGTGAATCTCGCAACACAGGAAGCGGAAAAACTAGAAAAATATTGTCAACAAACAGGTAGACCAGCAACTGATGTAATTCGTGAACTGATTAGAAGTTTGCCTGTCTCCGACGACAGCAAAGATATAAACAGGTAAGAAGATGCTTTCATAACTTATTCAGATAACTGCTTTGCCACCAAAAAAATAGTCATGATACTTTTTTGAGTCCACTGCGATAGACAAAAATTTGTCTAGCTTATCCAGACGCGATTTTTCTCGCGTCTAGTAATTTGCCAGGACTAAAAGAAGTGATCAAATAGGTTTTCGTGTCGACATTCCCATGCCTTAATATGCTGGTGGAGTTGATATTAAGTAGCAAATTCCGACACCAACCCAGTTACAATCTGTAAAGAAACTGAAAAGGAACGACGGAATGCGCGTTGCAATCGTAGGTGCGGGACTGGCTGGGCTAGCAACCGCAGTAGATCTAGCTGATGCTGGTTGTGAAGTCGAGATTTTTGAGTCTCGTCCGTTTGTGGGTGGTAAAGTTGGCAGTTGGGTTGATGAAGATGGCAACCATCTAGAAATGGGGCTGCATGTATTTTTTGGGTGCTACTACCAATTATTTGATTTGATGAAGAAAGTGGGGGTGTTAGAAAACTTACGTCTCAAGGAACATACCCACACTTTCATAAACAAAGGGGGACAGACTGGTGCTTTAGATTTTCGATTTTTGACAGGTGCGCCTTTGAATGGCTTAAAAGCATTTTTCACTACTTCCCAACTATCGTTGCAGGATAAATTGCAAAATGCGATCGCTTTGGGTACTAGTCCGATAGTTCGCGGATTGGTAGACTTTAGTGGGGCGATGAAAACTATCCGCAAATTAGATAAAATTAGCTTTGCTGACTGGTTCCGCAGTCACGGTGGGAGTAATGGCAGCATCAAACGCTTATGGAACCCCATCGCCTATGCGCTGGGATTTATTGATTGCGAAAATATGTCTGCCCGTTGTATGTTAACGATATTTCAGCTATTTGCAGCCAGAACTGAAGCGTCAGTTTTGCGAATGCTGGAAGGTTCTCCATCTGAATATTTACACAAGCCCATTTTGGAATATCTGGAAGTCAGAGGCACGAAAGTTTACACACGTCGACAAGTGCGGGAAATTCAGTTTACTGAGTTAGACGAACAAACCCACGTCACTGGTATATTAGTTGCCCAAGGTGATACAGTAGAAACTATCACTGCTGATGCTTACGTTTTTGCCTGCGATGTTCCAGGAATTCAACGCATCCTACCCCACGAGTGGCGTAAGTGGTCAGAATTTGACAATATTTACAAACTGGATGCTGTGCCAGTGGCTACGGTGCAGTTACGCTTCGATGGTTGGGTGACGGAACTCAATGATGGAGAGCAACGTAAACAGCTAAATCATGCGGCAGGAATTGATAATTTACTTTATACAGCCGATGCTGACTTTTCATGTTTTGCCGATTTGGCGTTGACTAGCCCTGCTGATTATTATCGCCCAGGACAGGGGTCTTTGTTACAGTTAGTGCTAACACCGGGAGATCCGTTTATTGCCCAAAGTAATGAAGCGATCGCACAGCACGTCCTCAAGCAAGTCCATGAACTGTTTCCCTCGTCACGGGAGCTAAATATGACTTGGTACAGTGTGGTAAAACTTGCTCAGTCTCTCTATCGAGAAGCGCCAGGGATGGATGCCTACCGCCCTAACCAAAAAACACCAGTAGATAACTTCTTCCTTGCAGGGAGTTATACTCAGCAAGACTACATTGACAGCATGGAAGGAGCGACTATTTCTGGACGGCGTGCAGCAAAAGTGATTTTGGAGACTTTGAAGAGTTGAAGAAGAATTCAGAAGTCAGAATGGGCTAATCGCCCCGCTATCGCTAACAGCAGTCAGAATCAAGACGCTCGATAGCGTTCGCGCAGTGTCTCATAGAGAAGCGTTAGCGACATAGGAGCATCTGACTCGCAGACTACCAAATCTACGATTTGGTGGGGTCTTAAACCCGCTTATTCAGCGTTGACTGAGCGCTCACACTGAAGTCTGACAGTCGTACAAAATTCATTCTGAATTCTGACTCCTGACTCCTGAATTCTGTTTCGATAACTAACTGCAAAGAGCGCAAAGGAAGAAGAAAACAGATGTCAGATTGGTTAGAGCATACTGTGCAAGTAGAAGTAGATGTTCCTATAGATTTAGTATGGAGCCTCTGGTCTGATTTAGAGCAAATGCCCCGATGGATGAAGTGGATTGATTCGGTAAAAATTCCGCCAGATAATCCAGATATATCTATTTGGAAATTAAAAACTGGCAGTCTAGAATTTACTTGGAAATCTCGAATTCTCAAAGTTATTCCCAACCAAATTATCCAATGGGAATCGATTGATGGTTTGCCGAATCAAGGAGCGATTCGCTTTTACGATCGCCACGGTGGTAGCGTTGTCAAAATGACCGTTTCCTACGCTATTCCCGGCATTATTGGCAAAATTATGGATAACTTATTTTTGGGACGGATAGTTGAATCGACGATTCAAGCTGATTTGGAAAGGTTTAAAGAATACGCGCTGAATCTTAAATCTAATTGATATAGCTAGCCAAAACAGGCAGTAGAAAGCTTTTGCATTTTATTTCTTACTGCCTAAGAGCGACTATTGCCATCCCTCTAGTGACAGCGCCCTCTTTTCTAACTCTTCCAAAATTTGATGATGAAAATACTTTAAGGAGTCTAAAGCTAATGTTTCTTGCGTAGAAAGAGCTCCAAACTCATCTTGTTTTTTCTTTTTCAATAAATCAACTTGTTTTGATAAGTTATCTAAAGTTAATTCACAACCACTTTTGCCAGCAATTAAAACAATCTCAGCAGCTTTAGTTGTTTGTTTTATCTCTTTTTGTAAATCATCTTTGACATCGACTTGGCTAAGGAATTCCAGAATTGAAGACTGGTTAATCATAAATTTTACTTAAGTGATAAATTAATATACAAATTATCTGGTTGTAAAAAAGCAGTAATAATACGTAAAAATACTATTTAAACCAAAAGAACCTGCGATCGCGTAAATTGTACAGTATTAGTTATCACCTAGTAAATTGCGTTAATGCACCCTACTTACTGTCGGTTCTGGAAGTGGATCACCTACAGCTTCGTAAGCAATAATTAGAGACTCTAAGGCTTCAATTCCATTTACCACAGCCAACTCGTAAGTATCCCCATGAGTGCGCCAGCGTTGTCCTGGAAAATCAGGGAATCCTACCAAGAAGCAATTATCTTCTTCAGACCATTGAATAATCATTTGGTACTTAAGCTTACTCATCTTCTTTTTTACCTTCTACTTCCTTAATTGCTTGTTTCACTTCCTTCTCTTGGTAGCGTTTAGCGTCTGCTCCGTCTTTGCCTGAAATCGTGATTTTGGGACATGAAGGATACGTGCTAACTCACTTGCGCTCATTTGCAATTCATGAAGCTCATCAGCAAGAATTTTTCCAGGATGGATGGCTGGACGTACCATGTTGTTCTCCTTTAAGGATGAGCATACCAGTCCTTGTCAATAACAGGGACGACATTACCAAGTTGGATCGCTAAACAAATTAATCGTCAATTCCTCGCGTGGCGGGATTGCGGTGATACAAGCGCGGACGATTTCTCCATCCTCTAATTCGACAGTGCAAGCGTGACAAGAACCCATCAGACAACCGGTAGGAATAAATACCCCAGCCCGGTCTGCTACATCTAAGAGTGCTTCTCCCACCTCAGCATCTACTGTGACATCATCTGGTAAAAAGCGGACACTAACAATCATCAATGTTACGTATTTAATTTAGTATTGTCATTTGTCCAAAGTCCAATTGCAAATGACTAATGACATTTTTATGCACTTTAGCTTAAGACAAAAATGGAGTTAAGTCTAAATGGCTCTCTACTTCAGTGGCTAGAGAATCCAAAATCTGCTCTCGCTGTTCCCGATAGTTAGCCACACCGGTAGGCAAAGATTTTAAACCCCGCTGTTGACGGAGGCGATTTAACCAAGCCCGTCGCCAAGGACCGTTGTCAAAAATCCCGTGGAGATAAGTACCCCACACTGATTGACAATTATCCACCAACCCTAAATTAATATCGTCAAATAGGGCATGGTAGGATTGGGGATCTATCCCTTGCTGTTCGATGCGCGATCGCCCTTGGTGAATTTCAAAACCATTGACTGGCAAGCCCTGTTGCGGATAATTTGAGGTAACTTGGCGCTGGCGGGCAATTTTTTGTCCTGTAATTACAGTTCGGATTGGTAAAAGATTTAACCCTTGAAATCTGCCCGCTTGTCCCTCTATTCCTTCTGGATCAGCGATGATTTGACCGAGCATTTGATAGCCACCGCAGATACCTAAAACAGTTCCACCAGAAGCAGCGTAGTTTTGGATAGCTTCTGCCATACCGCTTTTTTGCAACAGGAGCAAATCAGCAATTGTCGTCTTTGTACCTGGGAGAATCACGGCATCAGGATGTCCTAAATCTTGCTTAGGACTGAGATATTTTACTGAAACTGTGCTTTCTGATTCTAGTGGGTCAAAGTCGGTGAAGTTGGCAATTCTTGGTAAGCGGATGACGGCAATGTTGAGGTCAGTTTGAGCTTTATTCGACGATGATTGACGTTCTAGCAGATCAAGGGAGTCTTCTGCTGGAAACACTTCTTGTAAGTAGGGTATAACACCGACAACAGGGATACCCGTGCGTTCTTCCAACCATTTTATCCCCGGATCTAAGAGCGATCGCTGTCCTCGAAACTTATTAATTACTACACCCTTAATTAGAGCGCGTTCATCTGGTTCTAATAACTCTAAGGTGCCAACGACATGGGCAAAAGCACCACCCCGATCAATATCAACCACTAACATGGTTGGTGCATTCAAATATTTTGCCACCCGCATATTAGTTAAATCGCGGTGCTTAAGGTTAATCTCCGCTGGACTACCAGCACCTTCACAAACCACTAAGTCAAATTCTGTTCCTAAATGCTGTAGCGATTCTTCAATTGTCCGCCACCCCAGGTCAAAATATTGCTCGTAGTAATCTGAGGCACTCACTTTGCCTACAGACCTACCTTTGATAATTACTTGGGAGGTCATATCACCTTGAGGTTTGAGCAAAATTGGGTTCATTTCTACCCAAGGCACAACTCCCGCCGCCCAAGCTTGCACTGCTTGGGCATAGCCAATTTCTCCACCACTCGCAGTAACATAAGCATTTAAAGCCATATTTTGACCTTTAAAGGGAGCCACTCGCCAACCACGCCGCGACAGAATCCGACAAATAGCTGTAGTTAAAAGTGATTTCCCTGCATGGGATGTTGTCCCCACTACCATAATTGATTTCATAGTCGCTATTAATTAGTTTTTCAAGATCCAGGGTGAAACATGAGGGAACACGGGGATACGGATACAAGGGGATGCAAAGAGAGCATTTGATAATTTCTCTGCGTCTCTACCTCTGTGTGTCTCTGTTCCTTAGTTCCCACCACCTAGAAAATTTCGGTCAGATGGTTATGATAAAGACTTCATGAATAGATGTGATGTTTCCGTATATATTGTTCCCTTTGATTGCCTAATCCTAACTCTTTGGTTTTTTATTCTAAAAAGGTATCCGCAACCAACGAATCACAGCATCGGATAAACGATCGCGCCATGAAGGAGTCCGCCAATTTTTTCCCTGATATTGTTCGACTAACTGTCGTCCCAAAGGAGTCAGGCGAAAACTATCTGTAATCCCCTGTCCATCGACTTCTCGCCGCAATACACCCACTTGGATCAGCCAGCCTAAGCCGTTGTCACACGCTAATTCTGATAAGGGGCGTTTAGTATAGCCTTGCTTAAGTCCATTTTCTAGAGCGATCGCACCCAATGATACACTCTCGTGTCCCATGACTTCAAATAAAGATACATTAAAGGGTGAACACACTAGCGATCGCTCGGCTCTTTTTATTGTGCTAAGAGGATAGACAAAAATATTTGGGTTTTGGGAATCAACAGCAGGCATCGTGTATGGGGAGAAATTTTTCTTCTAATAAAGATTAATTTAAGAGTATATTTTTTCTGACACCAGCGACCTTATATAAGCAAAATTAGTTACTTAAAGTATAGTTATGCGATTTTTTAGTAATTATATTTAACAAAACAGAATTCAGCAGTCAATAGTCAGAATGGGCTAAACCTTAGCTATCCGCTAACAGAATGAATTCTGTAGGACTGGCGCATAGCCGAGCGTCTGAATAGACGGGTTTAAATCCCCCATTCATGGTTACTGAGCAGTTCGGCAAGATCATTGTGCCACTTGCCGTTGGCGCAGCTTCTCCTAGAGAAGTATTAATTCTGACTCCTGTTAGCGATAGCGGGGCGATTAGCCCATTCTGACTTCTGAATTCTAGTTTAATCATTATAAATTAATGTAGAATTTCAAGTGCATCAACAATCTGAAACAGGAAAGGTTAATTATGCCTCTAGCAGTTGGTACGGATGCACCTGCATTTACCGCCAAAGATACAAACGGCAACACAGTCTCGTTATCTGATTTTGCCGGGAAGACGGTCGTTTTGTATTTTTACCCCCAAGATGACACGCCGGGCTGCACCAAACAAGCCTGTAGTTTTCGGGATGCTCAATCTGAATATCAAGGTAAAGATGTTATAATCCTGGGAGTCAGTGCAGATGATGAAGTCTCCCATCAGGCATTCACCCAAAAATATAATTTGAATTTTCCGCTACTAGCTGACACTGACAAATCCCTCATCAAAGCTTTTGATGTGGACAAGCGCATCACCTACGTAATTGACCCCAGCGGGAAAATTAGCCATGTTGACGCTAATGTAAATACCACTACCCATGCTAGCGATATTTTAGCTGCACTTGGGCTGTAGTTTTTTACCTGATAACTAAAGTCTCAACCCCAAGCCTCTAAGGTTTGGGGTTCTTTATTTGAATTCAATTGCCTGATGATGGTGTAACTGGTTGTGGTACAAGCAATGGCAAGCTGGGGGTTGCTTGCTGTGGTTGACCTTGAATTAATTTTTGTTGCCTTGCTTTAAAAGCGGCGGCGGCTGAGTCTAATTGTTCGTTCTGTTGGTCAGAATTCCACTTGAGAGTCCCAAAATTTGCCTGATGAATCAGGTCAAACATATTGAAGTTATCTGAGTTCGTGCGGGAGAACGGATCGGTATTTTGGTCTGTTGTACTACCGCTGGGAAAAGCATCGGCTGGAGTGACTTGAGCCGAACTAGATTCAGCCATGAGCAAGGAAGCAAAGCTAACTCCCGCTACGGTAGCTACAAAGAGTCTAGTAATTTGTAAAAATGGTTTTTTCATGGGGTTTTGACCCTAAGATTGCTCGATTTTATCTTAAGCAAGAGTGCGACGCAGTTGGGGTTGAATACTCAGTAAAGCGACAAGAGCAAAGCCAAACAACACTAACAGCGCTCCTCCAAAGGTAACATTTCCCCAAGGAGCCTGCATCACTACACTACTTAATCCCCAACTGTTATGGAGATAGAGATAGCGAATGGGTTCGATCGCATAGGTGAGAGGATTCAGGGTAGCCACAACCTGCAACCACTGAGGCATGAATGATAGTGGTGCTAAAGCTGTACTAGCAAACAACAGTGGTAGGTTAGTGACGAAAATTACTGCGATTAGTTCAATGTGTCCGGGTAAGGCAAAAGCTAAACCGAGGGAGATGGCTGTCACACCTAAAGCTAAGAGTAAGACAATTAAAGCGATCGCACTTAAACCTAATGCACTTGGTAGTCCAGCCCCCAAGAACGCCGCAGCCCCTACAATCACCGCTGCTTGCAGCAAACTTTGGCTAATGATGAAGATTGCCGAAGCAAAGACAATAGAAAACCGTGATGCTAAGGGTGCTACCAGCAAACGATTAAAAAAGCCAAACTCGCGGTCAAACATTACGGGCAAACCAGCATTCAGCGCCCCAGCAAAGGCTGTAAACACAATTATCCCAGCAGCTAAAAATTGTCCGTAATTTGTTGTTGTATTGCCAAATATACCCTTGGGTGCATTTTGGAACAAAGCACCAAATAGGACTAACCACATCACCGGCTGAATAATTCCGGCAACCAAGGATGAGGGACGGCGTTGCAACTGAATAAACAAGCGACGAGTTAAAGCCAACGTCTCTTGTATTAATTCACCGAAAAAGTTAGGTGCAGCATTAGCATCTACTTGTGGTGATGCTAATGGCTGCCAATTGATATCAGATTTAGGGGTAACGCTCATAATAATTTGGGCATTGGGCATTGGGCATTGAGAATTGGGCATTAAGAATTGGGTATTGGGCATTGGAAATTCGTGAGTATCTCCATACCCCATGCCCTATCTCATATTCTGCTTTTTTTCAGCCTTGGGATCGCGAGTGGCAACTGCTGCAAGTTCTGCATCCATCAGTGTGCGTCCTGTGGCGGCAAGGTAAACGTCATCGAGACTGGGGCGAGATTGGGCAATGCCAAAAATTGGTAAGTCAGCAGCATTTAGAGCTTGCTGTACGTTAATGAGAGCATCATTCTGAGATGTCACCACTAAGTTAAGGGAATTACCTTGAGCGCTGTTGATGATTACTTCTTGCACAAACGGCAAAGATTGCAACACGTTTTTAGCAATTTCGGCTTCATCAATGGAGGAAAACTCGCGGATTCTTAAGGTGATGCGATCGCCCCCTACTTGATCTTTTAACTGTGAAGGTGTACCATTTGCAATCACAACGCCGCGATCTATAATTGCCACGCGATCGGCTAGTGCGTCAATCTCTTCTAGATAATGGCTGGTAATTACTACCGTCGTCCCAGAGGCGCGTAATTTTCTCAGGAAATCCCAAACTACAAACCGGGTTTCGATGTCAAGTCCTACGGTTGGCTCATCCAATACCAAAACATCCGGTGAATGAAGCAACCCAGCAGCCAAGTCTAGACGCTTGCGTAAACCGCCAGAGTAGGTTCCTGTTTTTTTGTTGGCGTATTCTTGCAAACCGAGTAAATCTAATACCGTCTCAATGCGCTGTTTGGCGATCGCGCCTGGGAGGTGATAAAGTGCTGCTTGTAATTGCAGCAGTTCTCTTCCAGTCAGCACCTTATCTATAGCAACTTCCTGAGCTACATAGCCTAGTCGTTGTCTTGCCAATTTGGGATTATCTAATACAGAAATACCAGATACTTCGATTTTGCCAGCGTCTGGTGTGGTCAGCGTACACAAAGCACGCAAGGTGGTAGTTTTACCAGCACCGTTGGGGCCTAGTAAACCAAAGATTTCTCCTGATTCTACCTCAAAGGAAACATCCTGGACGGCAACCACCGTGCCGTAGCGTTTTTGCAAATTTTGAATTAAAACGGCGGGAGCCATCTCAGCTTGTCCCCAACTATATAAATCTCAATAAAGTCTATCTTTATTGTATGAGGTGCAGAACAAGGAAAGATTAAGCAATTCAAAATTAAAAATTAACAAAGTCACGCTATGTACAACTTTTACTCAAACCTAACCCTTCAACCCCCTTGTCTAATTACTGGGAAATCTACCTTATACACACAAATCTTTTAAAGTTACTGCGTAACATAGGGTAAATTAATTTTTGCAGGTCGATACAACTAAGGCGCAGGTCGATACAACTAAGGTGCAGGTCGATACAACTAAGGCGCAAGTCGATACAACTCAGGTGCAGGTCGATGCAACTCAGGTGCAAGTCGATGCAACTCAGGTGCAGGTCGATACAACTCAGGTGCAGGTCGATGCAACTAAGGTGCAGGTCGATGCAACTCAGGTGCAGGTCGATGCAACAACAATATGGTTCGGGTAAGACTTGATCCCCCCAACCCCCTCCTAAAAAGACTTGCTCAGAATGGCTCTATTTCCCCCTTTTTAAGGGGGACTAAGGGGGATCATTAAGGACTGCGTACCTTAATCGAACCATATTAGATGAAACAAAGACAGTTGCCTAAAATAGAAATGATTATTGTGGAGTGGGGAGAATTTAAAGCCTCTCTCCTTGCAGAAGAGAGGTCAGAATATTAAGTTGTACATCGCGTGAAAGTCTGTTTTTGGGAGTTATATGAGGAGAAAAATCAAATCTTCACCACTTTCAAAGTCTTAAAGCTTGTGTCATTGCAACCACTGATGAATCCTCCCATCGCCTGGATTTGTTGCAGATAGTCAAGGACAGGTTTGGTAATGACTTCTCCCGGCATTAACATGGGAATTCCTGGGGGATAGGGACAGACAATTTCGGCACAGATGCGATCGCTTGTTTGTATTAGAGGCAATGTTTCGCTGACAGTAAAGAAGGCTTCACGGGGAGAAAAATGTAAAGCATGACTCACTGTACTTATGAGATTTTGACAGAGATGGTTGTTAAGAGTCAAGTTGGTTCGGCGATATTCTTTGGCAAGAGTAGTGAAACTTTGCACTAATTGCTCAATATCGGCTGGAGTGTTGCCCAAACTAATAATAAAAGTGAGATGTTGCAGTGAAGCGAATTCAGCGGTGACAGCAAATTTTTCATCGAGAATTTCATCTGCTTCAAATCCGGTTAAACCTAAGCCAGAAACAGTTACAGTTAGTCGCGTTTTATCTAAAGCCACAAAGCCGGGAGATTCCCCCAACTGAGGCAAAACTGATAATCCAGGAATTCGGCTGATTCTCGTTCTAGCTTCATCAGCAAGTTGCAAAGTGCGAGACATCAGCATTTTTCCGTGGAGTGCCATTTGCTGACGCGCTGCATCTAAAGAAGCTAAAAGTAAATAACTAGGACTGGTAGATTGTACAAGCTGCAAAGCTTTACTGATGCGATCGCAATCTATCCGATTACCTTGGACGTGCAACATTGATGCTTGTGTCATTGCACCGAGTACTTTGTGGATGGATTGTACAGTTAAATCGGCACCTGCGGCTAAAGCGGAAGTGGGTAATTCAGGATGAAAGACGAAATGTGCGCCGTGTGCTTCATCTACAAGTAGAGGGATATTATATTGATGTGTAATATTGGCGAGCGCACTCAAATCACCGCAAACGCCGTAATATGTTGGGTAAACTGTCAACACTGCTTTAGCGTCAGGATGCAGTTGGAGTGCAGATTGTACAGTATTGGGCGTGATGCTGTGGGCAATATCTAAAACTGGATCGTATTCAGGATTAAGAAAAATTGGGATTGCACCGGAGAGAATTAAACCAGCGATCGCAGAAGAATGTACATTGCGAGGCAAAATTATTTTATCACCCATGCCACAGGTAGCGAGAATTGCTGCTTCCACACCGCAGGTAGAACCGTTGACAAGGAACCATGTTTGTGATGCGCCGAATGCTTCCGCCGCCAGTTGTTGCGCTGCTTGAATCACGCCTTGGGGTGCAAAGAGATTATCTAAATCTGCTAGTTCTGTTAAATCAGCACGAAAGACTTTTGTACCAAGTAAATCAGCCAAAGGTTGAGCAATACCCGCGCCTCGCTTATGTCCTGGCGTGTAAAAGGGAGCGTGAGGGCGTGCTGCATTAGCTTTCAAGGCGTTTAATAAAGGTGTTTGGTTTTGATTGAGCATTTTTGAAAAGATGCGTTCCCCCTGAGAAGAAACCCAGTTTGTCACTCAACAGCATAAGAAGTAAATTGACGTTTAAACGGGGAATAAAAACCAATAACTATATCTGAGGGAGGTATACCTAACTCAACTAACGTCTCAGCAACAAGTTCTTCTGTACCATTATATTGAATCCATATCTTTCCATTTTGGATATCAAAATGCATTATGGGGCCAAATACCCGCTTATCACCTTGCCAACCTATATAAGCTAGTTGATAGTGGTCGTTTTCATTGTCAAAGATTAGTTCTGGTTTAATAGTATTGGTATTAGAACTGATTTGTGCATGTTCGGTTAAAATTTGTTTGACGATTTTTCGATAGCGTTCTATTTTATCCATTGTCGAATCTCCTGCTTTTTGGGGTCGTAAGTTACTAATTTAACTTTGTAACGTTGAAGCGTGCGTTGGACAAAAGCAAGTTGGAAAAAATCTAAGTAGGTTTCATGTGGAACTGCTAAATAAATAATTCGCTCTGGTTGATTTTCCTCCAATGCGAGACAGTAATTAAGGTATTGACCAAGGGCTGTGTGAAATTCATTGATATCAGAACCTGCAATAAAACTTTTAATTTCAACCGCTATTTTTTCGGTATCGCGTTCTGCTGCGATCGCATTTTCTGCGGCTAAATCTATTTGGACTTTAACTACATCGCTAATACGAATATATAAAGGGTCATTGGTAATTATCCACCCATCTTTGATTAAGGCATTTTTTACCTGTTGATGAAAAACATCTTTAGCCATTAAGTATTTTGTTTATTTTAATCGTATCTGAAATAAAACCAGATTTTGTTAAACAGGTTGAACCAGCAAATAGTTGTGCGATCGCTCTTTATCTAATGGTGTTCTATCAATCTGTTACATTTATAAAGAATATGAAAGGCTCACGCAGAGGCGCAGAGGCGCGGAGATACAGAGAAGATGAGGGCTTATCATCAGATTCCGATTTTTGAGTGTGGTGAACCGCTAATAGAGATTCCTTTGGAATTGTTTGCGGTGGAATCTCCCCATCCTTATGAAAAGTTGGGTGCTACTTATGGCGAACACTCTCCTTATTGTCTTCGCCAAAGGGTGATTGAAAGTTTGATCCAAGCGCAAAGTTATCTTGATGTTCTGCATCCTAAGTGGCGGATTCAAATTTTTGACGCTTATCGCCCGATCGCAGTCCAGCAGTTTATGGTAGATTACAGCTTCGCCCAAGCAGTGCAGGATAGAGGACTGACTGAGGTGGAGTTATCACCAAACCAACGTCAAGAGGTTTGGGAAGCAGTTTATGCAATTTGGGCTGTACCAAGTTTGGATGAAAAAACTCCGCCTCCTCACAGTACGGGTGCGGCGGTGGATGTGACGCTAGTGGATGATGCAGGGCAAATAGTGAATATGGGTTCGCCGATTGATGAAATGTCAGAGCGATCGCATCCCGATTATTATGCCAATAGCGATCGCCAACAAGCACAAAAGTATCATGCTCACCGTCAGCTATTGCGAAGTGTCATGTTAAAAGCCGGCTTTCAACGCAATCCTAGAGAGTGGTGGCATTTTTCTGTTGGCGATCAAATGTGGGCTTGGCTGAATAATCAATCTAATCCAGCCAATCATCTCACAGCATATTATGGGCGTCTTGTATAGATGCGTTATGCATCTTGAGGATTCAGTTCCTTTAACTCGTCAGTGGTGTAAGTACCAATGGGAGTCCAAACTAGATAAGGAAGGAGTAACAGCGCTGCCAGTCCCGAAATCGGCAAAACGCAGATTGCCAGGACAACGCCTGAAATCAAACCCATTAATCCAAGAATTTCCCCAGCTTTGAGACTGCGAAACCTCAGCATTACAGGTATGTAGGCGACGGTGATAATTTCCAGTAAGAGATACAAAGCCATTAGTAGCCAAGTAATTAGGCTTCCTGGATTTTTTTGCCAAACAACATAAGCTGAAGTTGCACCGCCAATAAAAACCACAGTCCAAATGAGCGGAATTAGCGGCTCAAAAACTAGCCATCGAGGACGACTTAAATGTGCAAACCATTTAATATCACGCGGCGTAATAAAGAAGCTACCAAGGGCGATGCAGAAAGTTATAGCCCCAATTATTATCCAAGATGGAATCATAATGCACTCTTGCTGATGTATTTTATTAAGTCATACACTGCAAGTTTGACAATTTAAGGTGTATGTTGAATCCTTCGTTGGTGCGAATCTTAGACATCTTGAGGATTGAGACTAGCCATCTGCCAAGTGGTATAAGTACCAATGGGACTCCAGAGCAAATAAGGAACTAGTAATAGTGCTGCCCAACCAGAAAAACCTAAAACTGCAAGCATCAATAAAGCACTAATGATAAAACCTGTGCCACCGATAATTGTACCCACTTTTAAGCTACGAAGCTTAAACATTACGGGCGTATAGGCAATGGTAATAATTTCTAAAAGCAGATATAAACCCATGATTAACCAGGTTAAGGTACTTCCTGGATCTTTTTCCCAAACAATATAAGCCGACCAAGCACCGCAAATAAATATTACAGTCCAGATAATTGGAATCGCGCCCTCAAAAGTTAGCCATCTCGGTCGTTGTAAGCGCTTGAACCACAGGCGATCGCTAGGCTTAATCACGTTAGCTGCCAGGGCAACTAAAAAAGCGACACCCCCAATCACCATCCAAGATTTAATCATGCCCCTTATCCTTTGCAAGCGCTGTCTATCGCTTAAATACCACTCTTTATAGAGCAATTTTGTCAATTTAGTTGCTAACTACTCATCATCCCTGAGTTTGATAACTTCGCATCGTTTGGCAGGATTTTAAATTATGAACCTCTGAGCTTTGTGAATGAACCTCTGAGCCTTGTGAATGAGCCTTTGAGCTTCGTAGTTTAGTTCTTAAGATAGTTACTAAAAGTCATTTGGATGAGTGAAAGTGATGGAAGGGATGAGAAAAAGTAAATATACTTAGCAGATGAGGTTCAAAGCATGGACTCAACAAGTCAGGTTCTAATTGTGGACTCGTCCTTGTACGTTCCACTGCCATTGAAAGAGTATGCAATGAGCCGAGTGACTGTCTACTTTTATACCGA
Source organism: Nostoc sp. (assembly GCF_041747015.1). Lineage (GTDB taxonomy): Bacteria > Cyanobacteriota > Cyanobacteriia > Cyanobacteriales > Nostocaceae > Nostoc. Next base: position 12,994 of record NZ_JBGTFY010000062.1, on the reverse strand, counting down.
CAGATGGGTTCCAATTAAATATTGTTTTTTGGAAAAGGCAATTTTGCTTCACCACAAGGCAAACCTAGAAGGGAAGGAAATTTTCTTATTTCCTGCTGATTTAGACCCTAATTTATTCTCAAGCTCTTTTAACTAAAATATATTGAGGTAGACTATTTTTCAACAATCTTGGCAACAAATGGATTGGCTATAGAGCCGTACATTATGTACGCCTCTATTTGTAAATGAGATTAAAAATTCGTGCGAACTTAAAAGCCAAAGGTGCAGCAGATGGGCGAATTTATCAAATTTATATAGTCCAAGTGATGCGGAGACAAAAATATTAAGAGTTTCTAGGAGTGCTTATCTAACAACTTCTGATACAAACTGTCAGATGCCCAGAAAGACGTAGATTGAAGGCTTTGAACAACAATAGGTAGATCAATAAGTTTCATAGTCGCAGCTTGATCCAGAATTCCGAGGATGCCCGTGATCAAAAACCCTCTTTCTTTAGCGGTGCGACGCGCTTTCATTTCGTCTAGCAAAAGTAAATCAGCATTCAGTTCTTGGCTTAAAAGAATGGCTTCACGTTCTCCGGGATCAAGTAGTTCAACGATTTCATCCGAAGGTTGACTGACAGCTTGAATTTTGAGCCAAGTAGGTGGAATCGCAATCCAGGCTTGGACAAGTGGTGGTGCGTATGCATCGGATAGTTCGCTATAGACTGCCTGGGGAATGATGATTTGCTGAAACAATTCGGGCAAAAGATTAACGTACCCAATCAAGATCAAGTAGTTGATTGGAGAAGTATTGGAAACAATAATCATTGTGTACCCAAAACGCTGCGGATGCTTTGAACATCTTGTTCTAGGTCATTCTCAGTGTAAGGCAAATAGGCTTTTTCACGCTTGAGAAATTCATAGGTTTCCCAACGAGAAGAAAAGTTGAGCATTCGACGAACTTCAGCTGCTCCAATGTTACCTTGGCGATAGCTGTCAGCCGCAATAAGTTCCAAGATTCGATGGGAAATGTTGGCGGGTTCAAGTTGCAGTTGATTAGCAACGTTGTCAGGGAGTTCTATTAAAATGTGCATTGGTTATTCTTTTTAGAGATGTTGATCGTTTACCATTGCAAAAGCACCTTGGAACATTTACTGCTTATTCTATCTTTATCAATAGCTCAATAATTTAACGAAGCTTATTGTTAAAAATTCGTGCGAACTTGAAAGCCAAAGTTTTAACGGACTTTAGCTATAAGAAAAGGAACTTTAGTTCTGGACGGTTTATGCCTAGAATGAAATGGCCCTGGACTTTGTTATCGTACTAATGGGCTTTTATTCTGCACTGCTGAATTAACCGTCTGTTCAATTCTTTTCAACCTTGTCTCTGGACGTTTAGCACTGTGAATCCAAAAAAGGATATTCTTTTTAGATGAGTTGCTAAATGCCTCAAAATAATCTTTTGCAGTTTTATTTGCTTCTAATGCTTGTTTTAAATCTGAAGGAATAATTAATGCTTCGATCGCATCTAAAGTATTCCAGGATCTATCTTGTTTTGCCGCTTCAATTTTTTCTAGACCAACTGTAGTCATCAAATCTTGTTCAATGAGTTCTTCAATATATTGTTTATTTAATTTTGACCACACGCTTTTCGGTTTTCGAGGTGTAAATATTTGCATATAACGTTCTTCATCTAAGGATTTGACTTTACTATCAATCCAACCAAAGCATAAGGCTTCTTTTACCGCTTCGCTATATTGAACACTTGGTTTACCACTTTTTACTTTGTAGTAGATTAGCCACACACCGAAACAAGTGCGATGGTTTTTCTCTAACCATTTCCGCCATTCTTCGCGGCTTGTGGGGCAGATGGTGAGGAATTCGTTGTTAAGTTTGGATGCACCAGTATTCTTACTTTTGCTGAGGTTTGTCTCTGTATTTGGCTGCATTTGTTTGATATTTAGTTTACAGATAATCAAACCAAACCTGAACGCAATGCCACAACTACTGCTTGCACGCGATCGTCAACTGCTAATTTATTCATAATCCCCCGGACGTGAGTTTTAATGGTGTTAGGACTGAGATAGAGTTTTTGGGCAATCTCTGGATTACTCAGCCCATCTACCATGAGTTTCAACACTTCTAACTCGCGCCCAGATAAGTTGGCGGTGTTGGTGGTAGGTGAAGGCGGTTTCAGATTGTCAATTACTCGCCGCGCAATCTGCGGATCGAGATAGGCTGCACCATCTACTGCAGCTGCGATCGCACTCAATAATCGTTCCACACTTGCCCCTTTGATGCAATAGGCATCTGCACCGCTAGACAGTGCAGCAATAATTTCTGTCTCCGTTTGATGAGATGTCAGCATCACCACATGAGTTGCTGGTAGCGCCGCCTTAATTTGCTGTGTCGCTGCAATACCATCCAATCGCGGCAAGCCAATATCCATAACCACCAAATCAGGTTTTAGTTGCAGTGCTGCTTGAACTCCCAAATAGCCATCTTCGGCTTGTCCAACAATGTCCAACTGAGGATGAGCCATTAACGATTGCTCTAATCCCAGTTGCATCATCGGATCATCTTCGACAATCAACACCCGCAACGGCGGAGCATTCGCGGGTAAATTTAAGGGATAGCGAGTATCTAAAGACATTTTTATTAATTAAGAGTCATTTGTCATTTGTCTGATTTTTTCCCCTACCCTACAAGGGTAGGGGATAGGGGGTTAGGTTTCGCGTTAGCTTTTTTAGATGAGGTGAAAAACCAGTGTCTTTTATCAGTTGTCTTGTTTACCTGCCAATGACTAATGACTAATGACTAATGATTAATGACTAATGACTAATGACTAATTTTCCACGCGATAGCCTAACTCTGCTAAACTCACCCGCGACTGTCGCCATTTCGGCTGGACTTTCACAAACAATTCTAGGTAAACTTTGCCAGCGATTAACTTTTGGATTTGTTCGCGGGCTGCACTACCAACTGCTTTGAGCATCGCTCCACCTTTCCCAATGAGTATGCCTTTTTGGGAATCGCGCTCGACGTTGATGGTAGCAAGTATACGGGTAATACTGGGACTTTCTTCTACTAGGTCAATGGCGATCGCTACTGAATGGGGTACTTCTTCACGAGTCAATAATAAAATTTGTTCTCGGATCAATTCGCCCATAATAAAGCGTTCTGGCTGGTCAGTTACCAAATCTGGAGGATAGTATAATGGCCCAATTTCTAAATGTTCAATTAATAATTCTTGAAGTTCTGGTAATCCTGCACTAGTCTTGGCAGAAAATTTTACGACTTTCCATTCATGGGACTTGGCCATTTGGGCATAACTATCATCTAAATACTGAAAATCTGAGGGTTGTTGGTCGATTTTGTTCAAACCCATAATCACCGGTGTTTTGCTGCGACTGAGCAAATCAGCAATATAGCGATCGCCTGATCCACAAGCCACGGCTCCATCTACCACAAACAGCACTACATCTACCGATTCAATGGCAATTTTGGCATTCTGCACCAACACTTCGCCCAACTGATGATGGGGCTTATGAATTCCTGGCGTATCTACAAAAATTAACTGTGCCTCTGGTGTAGTTAAAATGCCGCGCAAACGGTTACGTGTAGTTTGGGCTATCGGTGATGTGATGGCAATCTTTTGTCCTACCAATTGATTCATTAAGGTAGATTTACCGACATTTGGACGACCAACAATGCCGATGAAACCTGATTTAAATTCAGGAGGAGCCTGTGGGATTGTTGCTTCTCCTGAAAAAGAGAAGTTGTAATTTTCAATACTAGTCACCGTTGGCTCCACCCTCATATTCTATATCTGGGATAAATTGGTTTTTTATTAAACGCAAAACAAGCATAATATTACCTTGGCATTTTTAAGGATTACTTTTGCTTAGGTTTAATCTACTACTGTCTCCATACTTGTATTTTACAGCTGAGACAAGTTGATTTTGTTTTTAGACATAAACCCATATTCCGCACTTAGTCTTGTAATACAATAATATTACATTATTTAGGCTAATAGTAGTTGAATAGCGATGTCTACGATGGTCACTGAGCTTTGTCGTAAAGCCTGCGGCATAGCTCGCTTAGGGCGTAGCCTCTCGTAGAGAAGTGCGGGATATGCCTAGATAAGTGGTTTTTTGTAGGATTTCTTGAAGTGCGGAATGTGGATTAGAAGGACACTATATATAAACTGTCGAATTCACGTTAATTAAGCGTGTGCTTCACAAACTCGCTCGTCACGCCACAATTGATATAGCCGCGTCGCTGGCATCGTCATATATAAAATATCGCCGACGCTGAGGTTGGTTTCTAATAAATCCCAGCCGTGTAGGGTTTGGTGATTCGTTTCTACGTATAAAGGTACACAGTCAGCGGACATGGCCACATCTTTTACCCAATGACCGCAAAAGGCGTGTGAAGTTGTAATCACAGTCGCAAAAGCCACCCAAAGACTATCGGCTGTGATCCCATTACCCAGGATTCGTCCCCCAAGTGCAGCGGCGGCAAAAGCTGGAGCTGCTAGTTCAGCCGGACTCAGTACCGCCTCGAAGTCAAATAGATGTTGCGCTATGCCAGCAAAATCGGGATCGGCATAATGAACAATCACTGGAATGCTAGGTGTCAAGCCTTTGGCTTTGAGAGCAATTTCCAGATTGGTAGCATCGTTGTTAGTAACAGCAAGCACGGCGGCGGCAGAATCTATATTACTGGCTTTGAGGATTGTGCGGAAGCTAGCATCGCCCTGAATTACGGGAATACCGAGTTCGCGGGCGGTATTAATATATTTGTTGTTGCAGTTGGGTTCAACTACTACAACTTCATGTCCGCTGGCGTGGAGTTGCTGGACAATTCTCAGCCCAATACCACTCAAGCCACAGACAATATAATGCGATCGCTGGGGGATTCGGGCTGCATCCCAAAATTGCTTAAAGCGGCTTCCCAGGACAAAATCGGTAAGCATCGCATACCAAATACCAATTACCACCGCTCCAACTAGCATCATCACAACGGTAAATAACTTAATACTGTTGGGAGCATTTTCTACTACTTTGTCATTACCACCCGCTCCGGTAATCATGCCTACAGAAAAATATAGAGCATCAACAGGAGACAAACTCAACTCAGCCGACATATAGGTGAGTGTAGCGATCGCAATAACTGCCAATAGTACAATAGCACTCACCACTACCGAGCGCCCGTGTTGCTGAAACTGGCTAAAATTGGTGAGCACTTTCAGCAGTTTTCTAATCAATGATCTGCGGGGAGGACGGATGCGAGGTTGAGTGCCAATAATTAAGCGATCACCTACTTTGATCTCTTGTCCAGACATCACAGCTGATATCAAATCCATCTCACCTTCTACTGGCAAGTAATAAATCAGCATCCGCGATCGATCTTCCCACAAATCGCTCAACTTTCGACCCTTCCACGGATGATTTTCATCAATGTATTCTTCGTGGATTGGCCAAGTTTGCTGAAATAATTTAATTTGCCCGATCGCTTTATTTCCCAGTGCAGCAAAGGTGAATACTGGTGCTGCCAAACCCACAACACTCATACTCAAGTGGTCTGCCAATGCTTGATCTAGGCGCTCCCCCAAATTTGTATTATAAAAGCGATTGATAATCCGAATCTGGGGATTTAGCACCCGCCCTTGCATCATAATTGACAAATTCAAAGCATCGTCAGAGCCAGCGATTACTAAAGTGTGTGCCTGCTCGATTCCTGCTGCTATTAGGGTAGTAGCTGCTTGTAAATCCCCAACAATCACATCTCCTGCGGTTTCACCAGGGATGGATTGGTGATGAATGCCAACAACGAAGGCTCCCTGTTGTCTCAGCAAACGAAAGGTTTTATATCCGGTAAGTCCTAAGCCACAAACAATAATTCGGGGTTTCATGAAACGGCAGCATCTTTTACAGGTAAAGCTGCATTTCTAGTTATTTATCCAAGATTATTGCTCACAATTCTTGGAGATAACTGTAGCTGACAACACGATTGTTTCAATTGGAGGCAGCGAGAGTGCGGGGAGTGGGGAAAGAGGGAGCAAAGGAGATATATTTTGGAATGTAATAATGAGTCTTTGAGACTCATTCATCCACCTTTAATACTCGTTCATTCACCTTAGATACTCGTTCATCCACCTTTAATACTCGTTCATCCACCTTTGATACTCGTGAACAAGCATAAAAACTCTCCTTCCCCGTCTTTCTTAAAAAGGTGGCACTTTTACAAGTTTCTAAAAGTCAAATGTTATTTGGATACCTAAAATTTGAAAAAAGTTACGCGATGAAAAATTTGGTACAACTAGCAATCTTTGGTGGAATTTTATCCCCCCTAGTTGTGGCAGGAACGATCGCTGCTACAGCGCAAGTACAATCGCAGCCAGCATCGGAGCCGATTTCCGCACCCAATGTTAAACTGAATGTGCAACGTAGCAGTGGTACGTGTCCTCAAACAATTGGGCTGTGGTGGTTTGTCCTACCTTATGAAGGCGGTGCTGAACATACGGTAGTGGCAGATACTAGAGAGTTTGCAGATACAAGTAAGTTAGTTTCATCTAATAAACAGTTTGTAGAATTTGTTTCACCTTTACGCAGTAATTATGCTTCTTGTGTAGGTAAAACTCGTGGGCAAGAACATCCTTTCTACAATGTGGAATTTAAGCATAAAAAAGCTTATTTCCGTGTGGATTTACGTAAAATTAATGCTCCTGTTAGCCTCATCACCTACAAAACTGTAGCGGCTTCCCGTCCTTATGTCAGGTGGGCGATCGCGGACTAACACCATCAGGTTTAGTTTGACACCTCAATTAGGAAAAATATTTCTACCAAATTGCTGATTGACAAATTCTCTACTCTATTTACCTGTCACAAATGCTTCTCTAGGTACTCATGACTCGGTGGCAAAACTTATTAAAATCAAACAAGAGCAATATGTTGATAAATTTAATTAATGACCGCAATCGAGTTCGACAATTTACCTAATACACAGCAACCGCAAAAAAGCACTCTACCGCACTTAGGGCTGGTTTGCATCACCCATGATAACCAAGTGCGCTTTCGGACGATGACGCGCACACGCTATTTAAAACTTACTCTTGAAGAACGTGAAAGCGCTCTCAGAGAACTTTATCTGCATAACTTATACCGTTTGCATGACGCTCTATCCTTTTGTCAACAGAACAACATTAGGCTGTATCGGATGTCTTCTGCTTTGTTTCCCCTAAGTGATATAGAAGATGAAATCGGCGCAAATCTCTTAGAGGAAATGAGTGATAAACTAGCAAAAATCGGCGAACGTGCAGAAGCATTAAACATCAGAATGGTGTTGCACCCAGATCAATTTGTCGTGCTGAGTTCTGATTCCCCGGAAGTAGTAAAAACAAGTATCAAAATTCTTGAACGACACGCCCGCACCCTTGACTTGTTAGGCTTACCTCAATCGCCTTGGTCATTGATGAATATTCATGGTGGCAAATCTCAACGCACTGAGCAATTGGTAAAGGTAATCTTAGAATTACCAGAAGCAATTAAAAGTCGTTTGACTTTAGAAAATGATGAATACGCCTATAGTGCCGATGAAATTTTAGCAGTGTGTCAGCAGGCAGGAATACCCTTGGTGTTCGATGCTCACCACCATATTTGTCACGAAAATCTAGACAGCTACGATCATCCGGGTGTAGCATCTATGTTGTATGCAGCACGAGAAACTTGGGCAAATCCAGATTGGCAATTAGTGCATATTTCCAATGGTCAAGAAGCTTTTAATGACCGAAAGCACAGCGATATGATTACCGCTATGCCCAGCGTTTATCATGAAGTACCTTGGATAGAAGTCGAAGCCAAACACAAGGAAGTAGCGATCGCCGATTTGCGTTCTTGGTGGCTAATGGAGAATAATCACAAATAAAGTAGCTTTGGCGTCTTGGCGGGAGATAGTAGAATATGGCGATCGCAATCGATTTTGGTACTAGCAACACAGTCATTGCTCGTTGGAACCCAGTAACCCAGCAGCCAGAAACCCTGAATTTACCAGGTTTATCAATTAAACAAAGTCTCAATCCGCCACTGATTCCCAGCTTGGTTTATGTTGAAGACGCAAAACAAGGTAAAGTTTTAGTAGGTCAACAAGTACGCGATCGCGGTCTTGACCTTAAGGGCGAAACGCGGTTTTTTCGCAGCTTCAAACGAGGTATCGGTGCAGATATCCAAGGTTTCTTACCCGAATTAGATGGGCAAATTGTCACCTTTGAGCAAGTAGGGCAATGGTTCCTCACCCAGGTAATTGAGCAACTAGCACCCCTGCAAGGTGGGTTAGATTCTCTAGTTTTAACCGTACCCGTGGATAGCTTTGAAGCCTATCGTCACTGGTTAGGAAAAGTTTGTCAAGCCTTGCCCGTCGAACAAGTGCGAATGTTGGATGAACCCACAGCCGCCGCCTTGGGTTATGGTTTGGCAGATCAAGAAATTCTCTTGGTGATTGACTTTGGTGGCGGTACTTTGGATTTGTCCCTTGTACGGTTAGATCAAGGCGTGCAAGCAACCACCAAGCCACTGGGATTTATCCTCAAGTGGGGTAATAAGTCATTAGCTGAAGATTCCAAACAAAAAGTCAAAACTGCCCGTGTCCTGGCGAAAGCTGGGCAAAATTTGGGTGGTACTGATATTGATAATTGGTTAGTAGATTACTTTGCGAAAAATCAAGGGCTGGCGGTAAGTCCCTTAACAACACGATTGGCAGAACGGGTGAAAATTCAGCTATCAACCCAAAACCAAGCTAGTGAAGTTTATTTTGACGATGAGACATTTGAAAGCTACGAACTGGAACTAAACCGCGACACTTTTGAAAATGTCCTCAAAGAACACGCATTTTTTGAGTTACTAGATGAGTCGATGACGACACTGTTGCAGCAAGCAAAACGCCAAGGAATAGAACTTTCAGATATTAATGCAGTTTTGTTAGTTGGTGGAACAGTCCAATTGCCAGCAGTGCAGACATGGATAAAACAGTATTTTGATCCCGAAAAAATCCGTTGCGAACGTCCCTTTGAAGCGATCGCTCAAGGTGCATTACAGTTAGCACAAGGGATACAAATCAAAGACTTTCTATATCATAGTTATGGTATCCGCTACTGGGATCGCCGCAACCAGCGTCACAAATGGCATTCTCTGATTAAAGCGGGACAGGCATATCCAATGAGTCAGCCAGTGGAATTAGTCTTAGGCGCTTCTATGGAAAATCAGCCCAGCATTGAACTAATTATGGGAGAATTGGGAGCAGATACGGGTAGTACCGAAGTTTATTTTGATGGCGATCGCTTAATTACTCGCCGTCTTGATGGTAGTGAAACCAACGTCAAACCCCTCAACGATCAAGAAGGTGCGAGAACAATTGCCCAACTGACACCAACCGGATATCCTGGAAGCGATCGCATCAAAATTCTCTTTCAAGTTGATGAGCAACGCTTTTTGCGAATTACCGTTGAAGACTTGTTAACAAATAATACACTTTTGGAGAATCAACTTGTGGCACAGTTGAGTTAGACTACGGCGTGTTTAACTAATGTCATAGTTAATACACTCAATTTCACTTGTTTAAATGTGAATTAACAAAATATTTGTGACATATATTGTTTGGATAAGATTAGTGTTTAGCTTATTTTGCTATGTAATACTAGGCTGGTTGTTCGCTTGGACTCCAGGTTGGGCAGAAGCTTTGGCATACAATGAGGTTTTACACCAGCGCACTACTTTTACTTTGTCGAGAATTGCTTTAATAGTTCTGACTTTGACGTTGACTGTGAGTTTTACTTGGAATAAGCTTGGCGTTATGAGTTGGACTAAAACTTTAGGTTGGTGTTACATATTAAGTCAGTGTGTAGCTGGAGTTGTACTTTTAATTTTTGGTGGAGGAATAACATTATATGTAATTTGGTTAGTAGTAGTAAGTGTCGCTTGGGTTGCTGCTTTTAGTTTAGTCGGAGCGAGAAATCAATTACTTCTGTCTTTTAGTCAGTTGCACACTGTACTAATTTTGAGAGTCACCTTAATTTTTGGTTTAGGTTTAGGAGGATTAGTGCGTCTGATCAATCCCTAAAAGTTATCTTTAATTTTCTGTTAAAGCTATAGACATAATTAAAAACCTGTATTCCATCGAATTGAAAACAGCTATAAATTGTTAATATTTACCGTTTTACGAGTATTAGAAAAATGAGGTTTACAGACTGGGCGGCTAGAGTGCTACTAATCTCGCTGATGTTCGCCGCTCTAATTGTAGTGCTGCTGATTGGACGAGGGACGCAATTAAAAAATAATCCGATAACATCAAAACCACAGGTTCCAGCCTGGAGTCAATATCCAAAGGCGAAATTCCAATCAGCGAAAAACCCAGAGAAGAAATCCCAAGATATTCTCAAGTCCCCAGTCAAGATTAACAAACCTGTAGCAAGGTACGTAACCACTCAAGCTTTTGCACAGTATAGACCTAATTATCAAGTTGTCTTAGTTGATCCAAGTAACTATGGAGAACGGTACGCCACAGGTATTAATAGTGAACCTTTTAACAACCAACCGATTATTGTCCTCCATGAAACTGGTTATTCTGCTTCCAGCGCCATTAATTTTTTTCAAGTAGCCCATGACGATGAAAATGTGCAAGCGAGTTACCACGCTTTAATCAAGTTAGACGGAACGGTGGTTTATTTAGTACCGCCAGAAAAGCGAGCTTTTGGTGCGTCTAACTCAGTATTTGATGGTTCCCAGGGTTCGGAAACTGTGAAGACTAATCCAAATTTGCCGCCATCTGTGAATAATTTTGCTTATCATGTTTCTTTAGAAACACCGCCAGATGCTTATGACAGCAATAGCCAAGAAACCCATAGCGGCTACACGGAAGCTCAATATAATTCTCTTGCTTGGTTAATTGCTCAAAGTCAAGTCCCAAACGATCGCATTACTACCCACAAGCAAGTAGACCGTTCTGGTAAAAAAGTTGACCCGATAAATTTTGATGGTAAGAAATTTCTGGACTTACTTAATACTTATCGTCAAGTCAGACCAATCTATCGAGTCAATAAATAATTTAACGTAAGTTTCACAAATTGCTAAAATTTGAGACAAAGGTATTTCCTGCTTATCTTGCTTTGTGTCAGAAATTATTACCATGACGTTACGTGAACTTGAAGATCAAGCGCTGAAATTATCTGCCGAGGATCGTTGGCAGTTAATCAATACATTGATGCGATCGCTCCAACCAAAACTCCAACTAACATCAAAGCCAAAGGGTTTAGCAGCGAGTTTGATCGGCATTGCGAAGACAGATACGCTACCACCTACAGATGAAGAAGTAAAAGCCATGCTAGATGAGCGGTTGGTGCAAAAGTATCTGTAATGCCAGTTTTATTTGATACGAACGTTCTGCTGGATGCTTTGCTAGCGCGTGAACCTTTTGTAGCGGATGCTGCTTTTTTGCTGGAGACAGTTGAATCGGGTCAAGTTGAAGGGTTTATCTCGGCAACAACGATTACGGATGTACATTATTTGGTTAGACGACAGACTAGAAGTGCTGAAGTTGCAATTGCCGCAATGACTCGATTGTTGGCACTGATGGAAATTTGTGCAGTGGATCGCGGGGTGCTGGAACAAGCGATCGCATTGGGATTGAATGATTTTGAAGATGCGGTGCAGGTAGCATCTGCGATGAAGTTGGGGTTGGAGGCGATCGTTACTCGTGATCTAGATGGATTCACAGGTTCGCCGATTCCAGTCCTCTCACCTAAAGATATGAGAAATCGGCTGATGTAGCAGAATGGCTGAAAAGTTTTGGGGGAAGGTAGGACTTACGTACAACAGATCCCCCAACCCCCTTAAAAAGTTGGCTTTTAGGGTTGTGACTATTTGCTAAAGCTATAAATTTGCTGCGTTTCCAAGCGATCGCTAATCGATGAAGGCAGTGTACCATTTGGGAACATCTGTCGATCCAGTTGGATTTGTAAATTACTCAAAGGATCGCAACCAGGAGAAATCAGAAATTCTAGTTTCTGGATGTAAGGCAAAGTTGCTAGGTTGTCTAGAATTTGGAAGATTGCTTGGATATAAGGATGACCACTTTGGCGATACCAATCAGAGCTAGCGACTTTTGGCTGATCAAAACCTAAGTGTACTGTTAAAGCTGGCTCGTCAAATAAAGCGATCGCTAAGGGACGCGCTTCTTCCTGCAACAATAAATCATTACTTTTCGCTAAATGTCGCAGTTTTTCTAAGCGTTCATAACGTTCTGTCACAGCTTCCGGGTCATCTTGCCAATGAATTGCTACTGTCACCAGATAAGTTTGTAACAGCATATGACCCAGTTTTTTCGCCTTTGTCGCCAGATAATAGGAATTGTAATCGGTTGCCTCAATTAACAATGGCACGCGATCGACTACTTCCAACCCATAACCCTTAACTCCGGCAATTTTGCGGGGATTATTGGTAATCAGGCGAATCTTTTTGATGCCCAAGTCCATGAGCATTTGCGCCCCCATCCCGTAGTCTCGCAAGTCGGCAGGAAATCCCAGACGCTCATTTGCTTCTACTGTATCCAGTCCCATATCCTGCAACGAGTAGGCTTTCAGCTTATTAATCAAGCCTATTCCTCGTCCTTCTTGACGCAGGTATACAACTACACCTTGACCAGCAGACTCAATCATTTTTAGTGCGGCTTGTAACTGCATCCGACAATCACAGCGTAAAGAACCCAAAGCATCACCAGTTAAGCATTCTGAGTGCATCCGCACCATCACAGGCTCATCTTTGAAGTTAGCTGGATCGCCCTTGACAATTGCAACGTGTTCTGTGTTATCCACAGTGTGGCGGTAGGCGTAAATTTCAAACTGACCGAATTCACTAGGCAGTTTGGTAATAACTTCTCGGTACACTAAGCGATCGTGCTGTAGGCGATAACTGATCAAATCTGCAATACGAATAATTTTTAAATTGTGACGTTTTGCATATTCAA
>NZ_JBGTFY010000061.1:0-10509 GCF_041747015.1 Nostoc sp. | reverse complement strand
CATATAACTAGATGTTTTTGCCTAATTATCAACAGTAAATATCTCAAAGCCTTATTTTTTCGTACAGACTAGCTAATTTAGGATGATTGCATTTACGTCCTATAGCCTAGCCACATAAAGGCTTTGAGTTTTCGGAGATGTGTAAGGTGGAGAAGTTTTAGGGTTAGAACCAGACCTGAAAAATTGAAAGTTGTAGATTTTGCCGATGAATTCGGAGCAAACTTACCTAAGTATATTAATAGCAATGCGCTTTTTTGGTCAGGTTAACCAGTAAATTAGAGGTAGGGTGTAAAAAATAAACTAAATCAAAACGATGTCTAACGACAAGCCGCAAGCCGTCTGCGCTTCTCATCTTGCATCTATCGTCGGCGAAGAAAATGCTGTCTGCCTGTGGGAAAATATCGAATTAACTCAGCAAAAACGTATCCAACAGGCTGTAGCTTCTGGGAATTATCCCAGTTGTATCGTCTATCCCCGTACCCAACAACAGCTAGCCGCAGTTATTGCCACCGCTCACAGTCACAACTGGCGGGTACTCCCCTGCGGTAGTGGCAGTAAACTTAGCTGGGGCGGTTTAGCTAAAGGCATTGATGTCGTAGTTAGTACAGAACGTATTAACCAACTGATTGAACACGCTGTTGGCGATTTGACAATCACGGTAGAAGCTGGGATGAAGTTTTCTCATCTCCAAACACTCTTGGCAAACTCGCGGCAATTTCTTGCCATTGACCCCACAGCACCAGAGTCAGCAACCATTGGCGGTATTGTCGCCACAGGTGATACAGGTTCTTTGCGGCAACGTTATGGTAGTGTGCGCGACCAATTACTAGGTATTACCTTTGTGCGTGCTGATGGACAAGTCGCCAAAGCTGGGGGAAGAGTAGTCAAAAATGTGGCCGGATATGATTTGATGAAGTTGTTTACTGGGTCTTATGGCACATTAGGCTTCATTAGTCAACTAACTTTTCGGGTGTATCCGCTACCAGAGGCATCGGGGACGGTGGTACTAACCGGCACGGCGGAGACTGTATCTCAAGCGGCTGATATCCTTCGAGGTTCGGCGTTAACACCAGTCCAGGCGGATTTGTTATCTGCTAAACTGGTATCTAGTTTAGGCTTGGGTCAAGGGCTGGGATTAATCGCCCGCTTTCAAAGTATTAGTGAGAGTGTTAAAGAACAGTCAAACCGAGTTTTGGAAGTTGGGCAAAAGTTAGGTTTAGATGGGGCAATTTTTGCAGATGGTGATGAAACTAATTTATGGCAGAGATTGCAAGAACGAATACATACTGCTGCTACAGAATCGGTAATTACCTGCAAAATAGGAGTGTTACCTACTGCTGCTGTGGAGATTTTGACTCAGGTAGAGTTGGGTTTGATTCATGTTGGTAGTGGTTTAGGTTTGTTACAATTAGAGGATAAAAATCAGGTTTTGAAAGTGCGCGATCGCACTCAAGCTTACAATGGTTTTTTAACAATTCTAGAAGCACCAGTCACAGTTAAAGAACAAATAGATGTTTGGGGTTATACTGGCAACGCTTTGCCGTTGATGCGCCGCATTAAAGAACAATTTGATAATAAGAATATTTTAAGTCCCGGTCGGTTTGTGGGTGGAATTTAGTTTTAACGAACTACCAAGGACGCTAAAGAAGAGGGGAAAATAAATCATTATGCAAGTTTCAGAAAATTCTGTTAATAATACAGCTAGTTTCAAGAATCTGAAGGGGTTTGATCAGAATCAGCCGCCTGAGCCGAAGTTGATTGATAGTTGTGTACATTGTGGGTTTTGTCTCGCAACTTGTCCGAGTTATCGGGTGCTTGGCAAAGAGATGGATTCTCCTAGAGGACGCATCTATTTAATGGATGCAATTAATCAGGGTGAAATTGCCCTGAATACAGCAACAGTAGAACATTTTGATTCTTGTTTGGGATGTCTTGCTTGTGTAAGTACTTGTCCTTCTGGTGTGCAGTATGACAAGTTGATTTCTGCAACTCGTCACCAAGTTGAACGGAATTATCCCCGTAGTTTGCCAGACAAATTGTTTCGTCAACTAATATTTTCTTTGTTTCCCTATCCCAATCTTTTACGATTTTTATTAGTTCCGTTGTTAGTTTATCAAAAGTTAGGGTTTGCTAAATTCTTTCGCGCTACAGGTTTACTCAACAAAATATCGCCCCGTTTGGCAGCAATGGAATCAATTCTGCCAGAAGTTACTCTCAAATCTTTTCAAGATAATTTGCCTACTGTCATCAGCGCTCAAGGTGAAAAGCGTTACCGAGTCGGGGTAATTTTGGGTTGTGTGCAACGGTTGTTTTTCTCTTCAGTCAATGAAGCGACGGTGCGAGTTTTAACGGCGAATGGTTGTGAAGTTGTCATTCCGAAATCTCAAGGTTGTTGTGCGGCGCTTCCCGAACACCAAGGACAAACAGAACAGGCGAAAGCTTTGGCAAGGCAGATGATTGATAGTTTTGCTAATACTGATGTAGATTTTGTAATTATCAACGCTGCTGGTTGTGGTCATACTTTGAAAGAATACGGTCACATTTTAAAAGATGATCCTGAATATTGGGAAAAGGCGAAGGATTTTGCAGCTAAGGTTAAAGATGCTCAAGAGTTTTTGGCAACCGTTGGGTTAACAGCCAAACTTTCACCATTGACTGATAAACCCTTGAATTTGGTTTATCAAGATGCTTGTCATTTATTGCATGGCCAAAAGATTAGCGTACAACCGCGTCAGGTATTGCGGCAAATTCCAGGGGTGAAGTTGACAGAACCAATAGACGCGGCTTTGTGTTGTGGTAGCGCTGGGGTTTACAATATGCTGCAACCGGAAGTGGCTGATGAATTGGGTCAGCAAAAAGTACAGAATTTGTTAAATACTGGTGCTGAGTTAATTGCTTCTGCTAATCCAGGGTGTACTTTGCAAATTACGAAACATTTGCAATTACAAGGTAAGAAGATTTCAGTTATTCACCCGATGGAGTTATTAGATTATTCGATTCGGGGTGAAAAGTTGAAATTGTCATAAATAAGGGTGCGTTAGGCTTTTTTCTAAGCTTATTCTCTATAATCCGTTCCCTTAGTAGTTTACTAGAACTTGTATGTATACCGTAGCCTACGAGGAGAGAGGAATGAATGGAAGTGAAGTTAATTTCCCCATTTCTTAAGACTGTGCGTAGACGTAGCCCGTGGTAGACATCGCATTTACCAATGGGAATCATAACAAACAGATTCACTAGGGTAAATATCTCATGTCTTACCAAAATATCACCGCCTCTCTTTCTCCAGCAGATATCCAAGAAATTAAAGCAGCCTTTGAGATTATTCAAACAAAGTTGCCTTTTCTCGTAACTCTGAGTGTGGAAGAACGACGTAACTTATTTAAGATGGGCGATAAAAATCAGAACTATTTTTTGAAAAAGCCTGTCTAATAATTAAGTTATGCTGCAAAAGTTTCAGGAATGATGATAAGCACAAAGATAGTATATGTATGTTTATTCCTCTTTTTGATGATTGCTTTGTTTAGGCTTATAGATAAGCCGACTGAGGCAAATTCCTTTCAAGCAACTGAACAGCAGACAATCAGAGTTTTATTTATTGGCAACAGCTATACCTATGTCAATGATCTTCCTTGGTTGACACAAGAGTTAGCTGAGTCGGCAAAAGAAACTAGAACGCTGGAAACTGAAATGGTTGTGGTTGGTGGAGCCTCGCTCAAAAGCCATTGGAGACATGGTGAAGCACTCAAGCTGCTGAAAGCTAAACGATGGGACTACGTAGTACTGCAAGAGCAGAGTACCTTACCGATTACTAATCCAAAGGAAATGTACAAGTACGCCAGTCTGTTTGATGCCGAGATTAAGCGAGTTAATTCCCAAACAGTGTTCTACTTGACTTGGGCAAGGCAAAATCAACCAGAAACGCAACAGATATTGACTAATTCATACATGAGAATTGCTAGAGAACTGAAAGCCAAAGTTGCTCCTGTAGGAATTGCTTGGCAAAAAATTCAGGAAGCAAATCTAAAATTGAACCTTTATAGTTCAGATAAAAGCCATCCTAGTCCTATTGGCTCATATGTAGCAGCGTGTGTATTCTATTCAACATTTTATGACGGTAGTCCGGTAGGGTTGAGTCGTCGTATATATAGTAGTCAATTTAGTACTCCACAAGAGGGCACCAGAATTGAGTTGGAAAATTTAAGTGAAACAGATGCTGAAATAATTCAAAAATTGGTTGAGTACATCGTCAGAAAGATATAAGGCAGGAAAAGCGCAACTTGATCCCCCCAACCCCCTTAAAAAGGGGGGCTATGGCTCTATTTCCGCCTTTTTAAGGACTATGCACCTTAACCGAACCGTATTGGTAGCGATGTCTACGACGGGCGTAGCTGCGGCACTGATAGGAGAGGACTTTTACAACAATTATGATTTTACTTTACTCAGTACTCTTCATATAACTTTATGAAGTTAGTATGATCTAGCGTAATTACCACGTTAGTTTTTTTTGGTATGTGGGCAGTATAAATTACCGAAAAAACTAATTTGGCATATAGTGATGTTCAAAACTAAACTATCAGTTTCCCGTGCTGGGGAGAAATTTTATACCTCGACGTTAATGCGTCGCCATATTGGAGCGATCGCGGCTCTAATCTTAATTAGCTTACTGAGTTCATTAAGTGGAACACCAGTTGATCATACCATCTCTAACTGCTGGGAAGGCTTTCTCTGGGGACTAGCAGATCCAGTAATTAGCTTGGATTGTTTAGTTGGTATTGTTGCTATTGGCTTACTCTCATCTGTGTTTGTTCGTGGCGCTGTGATAGCTGGATGTTTTATCTTAGCGTCAGTTTTAGGCATTGTAATTCATACATTCCAGCTAAATTTACCAGGCACAGAAATAGCGTTCGCCATTTCTACAATCGTCTTTGGTACTATGCTAATGATGCCAAATCAACCAAACTTTATAATACTTGCTTTGGTGGGTGTCAGTGCTGGTTTATTTCAGGGTTACGCTGATGCTGAATCTATTATTGGCGCAGGCATAATGCCACTGGTTGCCTATATAGTCGGCATTACTTTAACTTTGTTTGCGGTTGCCATGAGTACCAGAGAAATTGCTGGTGCAATTGGTATGAGAGAAATAAACCAAATTTTACCCTGGAAAATTCGCATTGCTGGCTTCTCTTTCTGTGCGATCGGCATCGTGTTTTTGAGCAATTCGATAATCTAAATAAAATATTTCCGTTTAGCAGAATACAGGCATTTGTAGGGAGTACACAGATGTGCATCCCTACCCTGTGTTCCTTCTAATTGATCTAACTATTGAGTGGAATTTGCGAACACAAAAGCGTCCTCTTTGGAGTGCATGGCATTCTTGAGTAAAGGAAATTAGGACTGGATGATCAATTTTGCTAGCGATCGCGATCGCACAAACAAGATCAATAAAATTAATAGTCCTACTAAGCTATCCAAAATGTCCAAATAATGCTTAAATTTAGGCTGTACTGAAGAATCAAGGGTAAATTTAAGTTCCTCGATTTGAGACATGACACTGAATAAAATGCTTGTCAATAGTGTTTGATGAATTGTCGAGCCAAATGTTAAGCAACAAGGTATAATTGCTGAAACTTAATTAGACTATAAAGTTAGCTTTATTAAAAGTATCCATTTAAACCTTACATTTACTTAAATTACTTCAGCTTTTAAGGATTGTATTGTATAAATTGATGCTAAATTTTTTTAGCTATATCTTGGAGGGGTAACTAATCAATTTAAATTTAAATATGTGGTCAATAATACTGATTAAACATTGCAATAAATTAAGTATTTAAACACAACATTGGGTAGAGGCATTAAAGAACAAAATCATACATAGTATCGGAATGACAGTATTATCTAATGTTTGTAGTGAGATTAATTATTCCAATTGCTAATAGGAATTTTATTAAGATGCTCTCTCAAAAAAAATTAGGGTGGTAAAGAAATGATTTCAGCAGGAATCGAAGTAAAAATAAATCGCTTGGAATCTATTGTTGAGCAAATTGGAGAAGCAGTACTCTCTACAAGTGAGACAATTGAACGTCTAGCCCAAAGATTGGAGACTATCAGCATACAAGTCGAAGCACAGGGACAGCAGGTGCAACAGCAAGGCTATCAAATTGTCGCATTGTGTGATGTTGTGCAGACTCTTGCTGAATCTCAGCATGATTCACTACAAAAACTCAACCAACTGACACAAACTTTAGATCGGTTGATGTCTGTAATTCAAGGATTAGATGAGTAAAGAAGAATTCAGAAGTCAGAATCAAGACGCGACGCTCTCTACGAGAAGCAAGCTACGCTTTTAGCGTCTCGTAGAGAGCGTCTTGAAGACCACCAAATTTTCTTATTTTGTGGGGGTCTTAAACCCATTTATTCAGCGTTCGACTGAGCGCTCACGCCGAAGTCCGCCAGTCGTACAGAATTCATTCTGAATTCTGTTTCGGTAAAATAATTACTAATATTAAACTCTTAACTGAGTTACGGCGATATTGCCAGAAAAACATACATCCACATCGCTACCAGGAGTGCGATCGCGTTTACTATATTCCCCTACATAATAAAAATCATCGCCGTCAATGCGATAGTTGATGGGCAAAGGTTTGGTACAGGGTTGGCAAAACACCACATCAGGATCTGGTTCTCCTGGTTGCAGATGTGGCAAATTTACATTCCAAAAGGTTCCCGATTCTAGGGGACGCTTAAGTAAGTCCGCTAAAACTTCGGTTGTGAATTTGGCGGCTAGATCCCAATCAAAATTCTGCTTGGCTTTGCGATATTGAGAAATGGCAACTCCGGGAATACCGTGCATTGCAGCTTCCCGCACGGCAGCAACTGTGCCAGAAATATACGAATCTACTCCCAAGTTGCCCCCAGCGTTGATACCTGAAAGCACAAATTTGACATTTACTGTGATTTGTGTTATGGCGATTCTCACACAATCAGCAGGAGTGCCGGCGATCGCATATTCAGTTTCAGAACGTCGCTGGACGTTGATGGCACGAGTGGTAGTAACTTGATGTCCACAGCCAGACTGATGATCAACAGGAGCAGCGATAATAGCATTTTTGCCGTTTACAGCTTTGAGCAGGGCTTGGATACCGGGGGCATCAATGCCATCGTCGTTAGTTAAAATTATGGTCATGTATCTATTATATTGATATAGATTTAGCTAAAATCTCAGAAAAATGCAGATATCATCCATCAATAGGTAGAGCAGGAAAAGCTACTTGCAGATATGAAAAAATATGCTTGATTCTGCCAAAAATATTAATAATACGATATGATCTCTAAGTAGTTTGCAAATTCCGCCCTAAATATTTGGGTTAATTCCCCAATGGACGGTGCTTATTGTCACTAGTAAAAGTGTTAGCGTCAGGTTAATACTTGTAGCCATCCTCAAAACAAGTTGGTGTAATCAAAAAATCCATAAATAAATATATATCTGCTGGCAGTAGCAGAAACTTGATACTAGAGAAAACTGGGAATGAGGTGATTTTTACAGTGATTCTGTAGTATTTTTGGTGCAAGTCTGTCTTAGGGTTCATACGATGAAACAGCTCCTCAAACAAGTATTTAGCAGTCAAAAACACCTCCTCCGGCTAATTCTACCTTTGGTGACGGTCATTTTAGCAGCTTCGCTGTTAGCCGCACCTGCTTTTGCCACAGGTGTGTATCAAATACCCAACCTTACAGCCGGGAATAATACCTGGGTTGTCGATCAAGGTGAAGTCATCAGCCGTTTGAATGAAGGTAAGATTAACAGCGCTTTCGAGGATTTGGCAAAGCAAACAGATAAGCAGGTCAGAATTGTTACTGTTCGCCGCCTCGACTACGGTGAAACACCGCAAAGTTTCACCAAAGCGCTGTTTGAAAAATGGTTTCCGACAAAAGCAGCCCAAGCTAATCAAACCTTACTGGTGCTGGATACAATTACCAATGGTACTGCCATTATTACTGGGGATCAAATCAAGCCAATGCTTACTGACTCTATTGCCGAGAGTGTAGCTACTGAAACAGTAAGTGTGCCGTTACGCAATGGTAACAAATATAATCAGGCATTTCTAGATGCAAGCGATCGCCTTGTTGCTGTCCTCTCCGGCAAACCCGATCCAGGCCCACCCAAAATCATTGACAATGTACAGGTAGAAGGCACCTTCAAGAAAGCAGAAGAAACCGATCAAGGTAACGCTATTGCTTGGGTAGTAGGATTGTTAATTGCCGCCACCGTTATTCCAATGGCGACTTACTATATCTATCAGATAAATCAGCCATCATCTAATGGGTAATGGCAGACTTAGGAGTTAGGAGTTAGGAGTTAGGAGTTAGAAATTTCTAACTCCTAACTTTAATCTTGAACATACTCTTGCTCTGTAACTAAAGCCACCTCAGCTCGAACAAATTCTCGACCTAAATAAGCTGCATGATCTAATTGAGTTACAGGAGGGGGCTGAGTTTCTTCAAAAATCTTTACGCAAAGTTCTTTCGCCGTCCTCGCGCTAAAAACTGTCGTGTGAGTTCGTTCTACCTTTCCTCGTGCTGGAATTACCTTTCCCGTTTCTGGATCGACTGCTAAACCGCGATCGTCAATCACATTTGTAAAATGCTTGGCATAGATTAACCCTGCGTCTCGATCCAAGTAAATAATCAAATATCCACCGGGATCAAGGTCAATATGACGCTGTGAAAGTTTATCATCAATTGCGGCTAAATCTTTAACTATTAAATCCATAAGCATTATCAAAAGAAATTTTCTTTCTTGAGGGTTTTTACACTCTACATCAAGTGTAATTCCTATCTTCCTTAGTCTTCTTGATATCTTTCAGATATTTTTGAAGGCAAATAAAAGCTGGTATAGCTAATGTACAACCAGATGGGGTAGTTAGGCTTGTCGTTAACTTGATATCATTTTTTAGTTTCACCTATCCAGATAGCGTCTTTCGACAAACAAACAGAGAAGAATTAGCCCAAACTATAGCACAAGAAAGAGGTTCAACACTCATTCCTGCTTACGACCATCCTGATATAATTGCCGGACAAGGTACAACTGCTTTAGAACTGATCGAAGAAGTTGGCGATCGCTTATTTCCCACTAGATTTAAACTAAGAAAACAGTAAACTAAGGATTTTTGTAAATAATATTTACATTATGTTAATATTATGTCCTTATTGTCTCCTTGTTTAGATGCCGATATTCAGTATGACCACCATAAAGGCCGTTCTCAAGGATTCAGAGCAAATCACTCGGTTGTTTTCTCACCTGGAATTTGATGGAAATAAACTCAATCATCAACCAGGTAGTGTATTGGGGAGTACGGCGCTGATTGCGGGAACCACCGTTGGGGCTGGGATTTTGGCTCTACCAGCGGTTACTCTGCCGTCTGGTATTGTGCCATCCACATCTGGGCTGATTGCTGTTTGGCTTTATGCTTTAGTTTCAGGTTTGTTGGTTGCAGAAGTCACATTAAACACCATGCGTTTAGAGGGGCGTGCGAGTGTAAGTCTGTTGGGAATTATTGAGAAAACCCTTGGTAAACTGGGAGCGCGAATTGCTGGTGGCGCGTATTTATTTATACACTATGCTCTTTTGGTGGCATACATTACCCAAGGTGGAGAAATTTTAATATCTGCGGTGGCAAAAGTCTGGGGTGTGCAGAACCTATTGCCAACCTGGGTGGGTACAACGACTTTCACGGTTTTATTTGGTGGCATTATGTATCTTGGGCGAGAAAAGTTGATTGAGAAATTAAACAGCGCCTTTGTCGGAATTGTCATCGTTTCCTTTTTGGGACTCTTGTTGCTAGCAGGAGGGCAAGTTAAAAGTGCTACATTCTTAATTCAAGATTGGAGTGTCCTTGGTAATGCCGTTTCAGTTATGGGTGTGTCACTGTTTTTCCAAAACGTTGTGCCTGTGGTTGTGACGCAACTCGAAGGAGATGTCTGCAAAATTCGTCAGTCCATCTTTATTGGTTCATTGATTCCCCTAATCATGCTCTTGGCGTGGAATTTCGTAATTTTGGGAAGCGTCAGCCCTGATATGCTACATGACACATCTGTTTTTGACCCATTGCAAATTTTGCGAACGGGTGGTGCGGGGGAATGGTTAGGAGTGCTAGTATTAATTTTCTCAGAGTTTGCGATCGTCACATCATTCATTGGTTTTGTGTACGGATTGCTGGATTTGTTCAAAGATATTTCCCTAATTACAGAGGGCGACTTTTCTAATCGCCTACACCTTTATTCCCTGGTTCTTTTCCCTCCTATGACCCTCGGAACGCTCAATCCCAACATCTTCTTTACTGCCTTAGATTACACAGGAACGCTCAGTGTCTCAGTTTTAGGTGGGATTATTCCGGCGTTAATGAGTTGGAAGCAACGTCAAGAGCAGGAAAATTCAAATAGCGTAAATCAACCACTTGTTCCTGGTGGTAAGGTGACACTTATTGTAATGATTGGAGTGGCATTAGCCCT
>NZ_JBGTFY010000060.1:0-3647 GCF_041747015.1 Nostoc sp. | reverse complement strand
CTTTATTGTTCCCCGTAATCCTTGCTGGTGGTAAAGGTGAACGTTTTTGGCCTCTGAGTCGCAAAGACCGACCCAAGCAATTTTTAAGTCTTGATGGTAGCTCTAGAAGTCTATTACAAGCAACCGCCGATCGCTTGTTAGCACTCGGAACGGGTTGGGATTCCTTGTGGGTGATCACTTCTAGTCAGATAGCTGAAGGGGTACGCCAACAATTACCTGATCTACCAGTTCAAAACTTACTGATCGAGTCAGAAGGAAGAGACACCGCCGCCGCCGTTGCTTGGACAAGTTTAGAAATCAAACAGCGCTATGGAGAAGACGCTGTTATTGGCTTTTTCCCTGCTGACCACTGGATTGCTGACCAAAAGGCGTTTGCAGACACATTAAGCGCGGCTACGCAACTAGCAGCAAGCACAGCAGCGATCGTTACACTGGGGATCAAGCCTACTTTTCCATCAATCGGTTACGGCTACATTGAACAAGGTGAAAAAATAGGTAGCTTTAATGAGTTGCCAGCTTATCATGTCAACCGTTTTACTGAAAAGCCCGACCGTGAAACGGCAGAGACTTTTTTATCTACGGGACGCTTTAGCTGGAATAGTGGAATGTTCGTTTTTCGGGCAGGGGTTGTTCTCAAGGAACTACATACCCATGCTCCAGAAATTATCGAACCTTTAGAGCAACATGGCCCTGATATCTATCCCCAGTTGCCTAAGAAGAGTATAGACTATGCGCTAATGGAAAAGACAACTCTAGCATACGTTTTGCCAGTTGATTTTGGTTGGGATGATTTAGGAGATTGGAATGCGATCGAACGCTTACTGAAGACTGAGGAAACTCCCAATGTGGAACTCGCTACCCACGTAGGGCTGGATACGCAAGGGTCGATTATTTATGCCTCGAATCCAGAAGACGTAGTTGTTACTATTGGTCTAGAGGATGTGGTGATTGTGCGCGATCGCAATGTCACCCTAGTTGTCAAAAAAGAACGTACCCAGGAAATTAAGCAGATCCTCAAAATTCTCCAAAGCGATTCCCGATTTACCAACCTGCTATAAAAGTTAAAACCCTTGGCAGAGGCTAAAAAGTCTATTTTTCCATTATAACTTGACTGTCGAAAAGCAGAGCATTGGCATTGGGCATTGAGTGTGGGGCATTGGAAAAATTCTTTCCTTGTCCCCCTCATCTCCCTCATCCCCCTCATCTCTCCCACTTCCCCTACTCCCCCTCCCCACTCCCCAAAATGTTCCTCACCCAAACTGTTCCCCGTCAACGAGAAATCCTGGAAGTATTCCTTCGCAATGGCTGGGACTATATGCGAAGGCTACTTACTGGTGGCAAAGCTGATGAACCTCAGCTACCTACACCTGCGGTTTTAAAAAATATCCTGGTAGACTTAGGCCCAGTTTATGTTAAACTCGGTCAGCTACTCTCTACCCGCCCCGACTTACTTAACGCCGCTTACATTGAAGAATTGTCATCTTTACAGGATGAAGTACCAGCAGTTCCTTGGTCAGAGGTAGAAATAGTCCTCCGCAAAGAATTAAAACGTTCACTAGCAGAAACCTTCAGCACAGTTAACCCGATCCCCGTAGCGGCGGGATCGATAGCCCAGACACATCGAGCTACATTAGCAGACGGTCGAGAAGTTGCTCTGAAAGTGCAACGTCCGGGGATTGATCTGACTATTGCCCAAGATATTGCTTTAATTCAAGGTATTGCCGATTTAGTGGCGCGTACTGAGTTTGGACAAACCTATGAAATCAAATCTATCGCCGAAGAATTTACTAAAGCCCTAGAAGCCGAATTAGATTTTAAACGGGAAGCAGGTTTTACAGACCAACTGCGGCGCAACTTATCTCAGAGTCGTTGGTTTGATCCCACACAAATAGTAGTTGCGGAAATTAACTGGGAATTGACTACAGAAAAATTACTGGTGATGGAATGGCTGGATGGAGTGCCGTTCCTGTCAGCTGATTTGAACAGTAATAACAATGGTAAAGACCCTGCTGTAGAGCGGAAAGAAATAACTACTTTGTTATTTCGGGTATTTTTTCAGCAACTATATATTGATGGCTTTTTTCACGCTGATCCCCATCCAGGAAACTTGTTTTATCTCAGAGATGGTCGTGTTGCCCTCTTAGATTGTGGGATGGTGGGAAGACTTGATCCCCGCACACAGCAGATATTAACAGAAATGTTGTTGGCGATCGTTGATTTAGATGCTCAAAGGTGCGCTCAATTAACTTTGCAGCTATCAGATTCTGCTCAACCAGTAATTTTGTCGCGGTTAGAAAATGATTACGATCGCATGTTACGAAAATATCACAACGTCAGCCTAACGCAAATAAATTTCAGCCAGATAATTTATGAAGTTTTACAAGTTGCCCGCAACAATAAAATTAGGTTGCCTAGTAACATGGGTTTGTATGCCAAAACCATAGCGAATTTAGAGGGTGTGGCGCGGACATTCAACCCAGAGCTTAACTTTTTTGATGAAGTCAAACCATTAATTACAGACTTGTTTCGCCGCCAGTTAATCGGGGATAATCCAGTGCGATCGCTCCTCAGAACAGCCTTAGATATTAAAAGTCTGTCTCTACAATCTCCCCGCCAAATCGAACTGTTATTAGACCGAGTTACATCAGAAACCTTACAGTGGAATCTATCGCTACGGGGTTTAGATGGCGTGCGGCGCACTATGGACGATGCGGCTAACCGATTATCTTTTAGTATTTTAGTGGGTTCGCTGATTATGGGTGCGGCAATTATTTCTACCAGAGCGCAGACAACTCAGCTATCTTTTTTAAGCACCACCCTGTTTGCAGTCGCTAGTTTATTGGGTTTGTGGTTAATTGTTAGTACATTGCGATCGGGACGTTTACGCTAAAACCTATATGTTATGACCTGTATGAGTAGGTAGGCGTGAATAATTAAAGGTTTGTAGTAAGGGCTGAAGCCCTTACTAAGATCCAATTTAATTAATTTTGCATTACGTAACATAGTTTGATTTATTCTTCCCACTTACCTACATCTGTGGTTCTAAATATAAAAAATATGTCAATCATCATTGCTGAAAATCTAAGTAAATCTTATCCAGTAGCAGTTAAAAATCCGGGTTTTAAAGGCACAATCAACCACTTTTTTCGCCGTACCTACCGCTCAATTAAAGCAGTTCAGGATGTTTCCTTTGAAATTGCCCCTGGTGAAATCGTGGGGTTTTTGGGGCCGAATGGTGCTGGTAAAACTACCACGCTCAAAATGCTTACGGGGCTGATTCATCCTTCTAGCGGTACAGTCAGAGTCGCAGGGCAAATTCCGTTTCATCGCAAAGAAGCCTTTTTACAAAAAATTACCTTAGTAATGGGGCAAAAGCAGCAGCTAATTTGGGATTTACCAGCGCTAGATTCTTTAAAAATTAACGCTGCTGTGTACAACATTTCTGATAAAGAGTTCCAGCGCCGGGTGGGAGAATTAACAGAGATGCTTTCCTTGGAAGGTAAACTTACTCAACCAGTGCGGAAACTGTCTTTAGGTGAGCGAATGAAGGCAGAATTGTTGGCAGCACTTTTGCATCATCCCCATGTATTGTTTTTGGATGAACCAACGCTAGGATTAGATGTAAATGCTCAAGCAGCAGTGCGCGA
>NZ_JBGTFY010000059.1:0-8605 GCF_041747015.1 Nostoc sp. | reverse complement strand
GTGGCGCACTAAATATAACTCAACAGCATCAACATTTACCGATACAGGCTTTCAAAGCACTTGGGAATCCAGTCGCTACCAAAAAAGCTCCAAAGGTCTGATTACTAACTTTACTGGTGGTGAACATGGTTTATCTTTGGGCAAGGGTTCAGCAGAATCTCAAGCCCAAATACTTTTACCACAATTAAATCAGATTTTCCCCGGAATCAAAAATGTGCGTCAAGGTCAAGCTATGCGCGCCTATTGGCCTGAAGAACAGTATACGCGAGGCTCCTATGCTTGCTATTTAGTCGGACAATGGACGAGCATAGCTGGAGCTGAACAAAAACGTGTAGGCAATCTATTTTTTGCTGGCGAACATTGCTCCCTATCCTACCAAGGGTATATGGAAGGTGGCTGTAGAACAGGTGAAGTTGCAGCCCGGAGAATCCTCAAAGATTTAGGTTGGCCAGATACCGCTACTCAACAGCAACAGCCAATTACTACCAATCAACTACATCACTATCGCAAAATTCCAAGGCAACAGCGTTTTTCTGACGACTTGACCAAAGAGTAAAGTGCGGCCTTGCTGAACTCTTACTCTCTGCGCCTCTGCGCGGCAGTCGCTACAACGGGGGGGAACACCCGCAACGCGCTGCCTTGCCTCTGCGTGATACAAATCCATATTTCCCCTCAGTAACGCCCAATTTTCAAATGAGTTAGAAGCCAGAATATTATTACTTCTGGCTCCTAAATCTCCAAGTCAGAGCCTCTTGTACAAAATCAATAACTTTTTCTTAAAACAAATCCAAATCTGTCACAGCACCAATACTACTAGAAGATACCAACTTGGCATATTTCGCCAACACGCCTTTAGTGTAACGTGGTGCGGGAGGTTGCCAATTAGCACGACGACGAGCTAATTCTGACTCAGATACATTTAACTGCAATAGCCGCGCGGGTGCGTCAATGGTAATACTATCACCTTCTTGTACAAGAGCGATCGCACCCCCAACTGCCGCTTCTGGTGCAACATGACCAACTACCCTGCCGTAAGTACCGCCAGAAAACCGCCCGTCGGTAATTAATCCCACAGCAGCACCCAACCCAGCGCCGATAATTGCCGAGGTGGGAGCTAACATTTCCCGCATTCCAGGGCCGCCCTTAGGCCCTTCGTAGCGGATGACCAGAATATCACCAGCTTGAATCTTACCCGCCAAAATTGCATCTAAAGAGGCTTCTTCCGATTCAAATACCCGTGCCGGCCCAGTAATTACTGGCTTTTTAACCCCGGTAATTTTAGCTACAGCCCCCTCTATTGCCAGATTGCCTCTGAGGATAGCTAAGTGTCCTTGGGGATACATCGGGTTATTCCAAGTCCGAATCACATCTTGGTTGGCAGAGGGTTCTTCTGGTATATCTACTAATATCTCTGCAATTGTTTGACCGCTAATGGTAAGACTATCTCCATGTAGTAAATCATGCACAAGCAGCATTTTCATGACTTGGGGAATACCGCCAGCTTTATGTAAGTCTGTAGCTACATACTTACCACTTGGTTTTAAATCACACAACACAGGGACACGGGCACGGATAGTTTCAAAGTCGTCCAAAGTCAACTCTACATCAGCGGCACGAGCGATCGCTAAAAAATGCAACACCGCATTTGTCGAACCACCCACCGCCATTACCACAGAAATGGCATTCTCTATAGATTTGCGGGTGATAATTTGCCGGGGTAAGATTTGTTTGCGAATTGCTTCGACTAAAACAAATGCCGATTTTTCTGTACTGTCGGCTTTTTCAGCATCTTCGGCTGCCATTGTCGAAGAATAGGGTAAACTCATCCCCAGCGCTTCAAATGCTGAAGACATGGTGTTAGCCGTGAACATCCCACCACAAGAACCCGCACCCGGACAAGCCCGATTTTCAACTTCTAATAATTCCTTTTCGTCAATTTTCCCAGCACTGTATTGACCAACAGCTTCAAAAGAACTAACAACAGTTAAATCGCGTCCGTTGTAGTGACCGGGTTTAATTGTGCCACCATAAACAAAGATAGCAGGGATATTCATCCGCGCGATCGCCAGCATTGCCCCGGGCATATTTTTATCACAACCGCCAATAGCTAGCACACCATCCATGCTTTGCCCAGTACAGGCGGTTTCAATGGAGTCAGCAATGACTTCCCGCGACACTAGGGAATATTTCATCCCTTCAGTTCCCATCGAAATCCCATCACTAATAGTAATCGTGCCGAACACTTGCGGCATTGCCCCGGCGGATTTAATACTAACTTCTGCCCTTTGTGCCAGTACATTTATCCCCATATTACAGGGAGTGATCGTACTATAGCCATTGGCAATGCCGACAATGGCTTTATTGAAATCTTCATCTTTAAAACCAACTGCCCGCAGCATAGCTCGATTTGGCGATCGCTGCGCCCCTTGTGTCACAATTTGGCTTCTCAAATTCTCTGACATCTTTTTTCCTTGGGTGCCATCATCGCTTGTATTGCGATTGTATTATCTGATTTTCTCATGTATAGGCGGTGCGATCGTTTTCACAACTCAAATAGGATTGCTATATTAAGCAGACGGCTCTAAAATCCACGCAGCCTCAAAAAAATCACGCTCACAAAACATCGCATAACGGTAGGTTGAATGCACAACAGAATTGGTGGTAGCATAATTGTCAACCAAATTTTCTAATTGTTGTGCTAATGGTTGAAAGTCTGTGCTGCTGTAAGTCCGAATCCAGTCTGCATATTGATGATCAGGAATACCATTATCAGCTAACTGTTCTCCCAAAAAGGCATAGAGACGCATACAGGGAGACATCGCCGCAGCCGTTAAACCGACATCTCCAGTCCAAGCAGTTGCTAACAAAAAGTCAGTATAGCGGCGGGTAGCAGATGCAGGTTCCACAGAATGCAAATTGACTCCCCACTGGGAAGCATAGCCACTATGCAGTTGCAGTTCTTCTAAAACTCCACTAGCTAAGTTATGAAATGTGGTGAAACCTAACCAGTCTGGTGCTTTAGCTGCGGCGATACTGTATGCACGGGCAAAAGCTTCCAAAAAAAAAGCATCTTGCCCTACGTAGTAAGCAAACTTTGCCTGCTCAAGAGTACCATCGCCAATGCCTTGAACGAAAGGATGATCTAGGCAAGCTTTAGCTAAATCTTGATTTGCTGCCCACAATTCATTGGATAAAGTCATTATTAATCATTAGTCATTAGTCATTAGTTATTATCCCTTTTGTTCTTGCAACTCTCCCGTCAGATCATGTCTGCTTAATTAATTACTTATTAAACCCGAAGAACCCCACCCCGCCGGCGGGGAGAGGTTGGGGGTGGGGTTCTTTTATTATGGGTAATCTGGCGGACATGATATCAGAACTCAGCACTTAAAAAGGTAGAAACTGGAGCAAGACTGAGCCAAGACTTCCTAAAAAGTCAACGAAACTAGGTTTACCAGTGCTTATTTTCTCATTTACGGGTGTTTGTAGTTCTATAATAAAAGCCTGGGCTGTTTGCGTTCCAGGGGTGTTGTTTTGGGATGTAAACAATTTTTCAGCAACTTGGGCATCTTGGAATGCACTTTGTCTATCCAACATTTGGTAGCGGGCGACACCACGAGCTAAATAAGCACCTGCATATTCTGGTTTAATAGCGATCGCTTGATTAAAATAACTAATTGCTTGCTGTTGGTTGCCTTTTTGGGCTTCTGCTACACCCCAAGCGTAGAAATCTTCTGGTGAAGCAATTTGTGATGGTATGCCAACTGCACCTTGGAAGTTAGTGCCATTTAGGTAAGCACCAGTTAATTCTGCATTTGTTAGATATGTATTTCTCAAATCAGCACCCGCCAAATTTGCGCCACTAAATTTAGCTTCGCTCAGGTTGACACCAAATAAACTAGCGCCGCTTAAGTTTGCACCGCGCAAATCTGCGCCGCTTAAGTTTGCCCGGCTGAGGTTAGCACCTGTAAGATTAGCACCGCTCAAATTGGCTCCAGATAAATCAGCCATTACTAAACCCGCACTGGTTAAATCACAGTTTTGACATTGTTTAGTTGCTAATAACTGTCTAACGTGTTCAGAATTTGCTGCTTGTACGGTTGTTGTCAAGCTGATTGTAGTTAAAAATGCGGCTGTAGCTAGAATGTATGTCTTCATATTTGCGTAATATTTGTTACTCAATATTCAACATCGACTGATAGAGATTTATACATCAGCCTATGATATGAGCAATCTGAACAGTTTGTCCTCTGTAGTTGGCTAAATTATATCTATCAATCAAATAGGGCAGCACATTTACATTTGTGCTACCCTAGTATATTAATCGAATTTAAAACAGTTATAGTTTACCCAGGTAGATTTATACCTGTAACAGCGATCGCACCAGCGATCGCACTAGCTGCAAGGGAAGTTAATGCTGTCCCCAATAACCACCAAGCCGCATTTGCAACGGTTTTTTTGGTTTCTTGGGCTTGCTTTTTAGCTTGGTGTTGGATCGCTTTCAAGCGTTTTTGGGTTTCTTTCTGGATGCGTTCAGCTCGTTGCAGTACGCCATCTCGCGCCGCTTCTATTTGGTTGATAATCCGGTTAGCATCCGCCTCCGAAATATCGTCACGAGAACTGATCACAGCAACTAAGGTATCACGATCAAATTCAGTGAGGCGATCGCGCAACGCTTCAAATCCAGCTTGTGGATCGTCGAACACTTTCGCAAAGTCTTGCTTAATCCCCTCATAGTTAAGTTCTGAACGATCCAGCGAGTTTAGATAATTGCGAACATTACCAAAAACTCCATCAAGCACTGATTGCACCCTCTGCTGAATCTGGTGGAATTGTTCAACTATCGAACTGCGAACCGAGTCGATTTGATCCACAATCCGGTTCGCTTCCTCTTCTGAGATATCCTCCCGTTGAGATAGCAGCGCTACAATTGTTGAACGATCAAATTTGGAGGCGCGATCGCTTAGATTTCCAATTCCAGCGCGGGGAGAAGATAGCAGCAATTGCAAATCGCGTTTGATTCCTTCCGGGTTGAGTTCTTCTTTATTAGTATTTTGCAGGTATTTTTCAAGATTGGCTTCAAAATCTAAAGCTACTTGAGTGGTACGCTTGGCTAAACGTCGTGGCGCTCTCACAATATCACCAATCGCATCTTGAGCACGATCAATGATCTGATTAACCTGCTCTTGGCTCAAATCTCCCCGCTGACTCACAAGTTTAACCAAGGTTTCGCGATCAACCTGAGACAAGCGATCGCGCAATGCTAAGGCACCCGCTTTAGGATCATCGAGCAATTTTTCCAAATCGCTCCTAATACCTTCTGGATTAAGTTCTTCCAAGTTAGTATTGCGGAGATATTCGGCGATCGCTTTTGTCGTTTTTTCGTACTGTTCTTTGGCTTGCTGCGGTACTTGCAAAATATTATCTCGGACGGATTGCAGCTGATCGAGAGTTTGGTTTATCTGTTCTTCGCTCAAATCTTGACGTTGACTGAGCAATTGTACCAGTGTATCGCGGTCAAATTGCGATAAGCGCGATCGCAAAAGGCTAATTCCGGCTTGCGGATCGTCTAACAAAACTTTAAACTCACGTTTGATGCTTTCGGGATTGAGTTCGTCTTTGTTAGTATTCCGCAGATAGTCTTCTACTCTTTGACGCAGTTCATCGGCTTTGGCTTTTGCTTGTTCTTGCAAATCTCTGGCACGATTCAAGATATTATCGCGGTTCTGTTCGAGTTGACTAACAATATTATTAGCTTCTTCTTCGTTAATATCTTGACGCTGTTGGAGCAATTGTACAAAAGTGTCGCGGTTCAATTGCCCGAAGCGGCTACTTAAATCTTCAAACCCGGCTTCTGGATCTTCCACCAACTTGGTAAAATCCCGTTCAATACCTTCAGGGTTAAGTTCTTCTTTCCCAGTTGAACGCAGATAATCTTCGATGCGGCTACGGAAATCTTGATCTTTTTCTTGTCCTTGAGCCTGTTTTACAGTTTCTAAAACTTCCGAGCGATCGCTTTCCATTTGTTCGGAAATTTCTTTCACCCTGGCTTCACTAATATCACCCCGTTGCTTCAGCAAGTTGGAGAAATATTCTTGATTGAGTTCTTCTAACTCCCGTCTCACATTTGTCGGATCTGCATTCACATCATAGATTACTTCTTTAAATTCATCTCTTAGCGTAATTCGGTTAAAGTGCCAAGGAAACGAATTCAATATATAGTCTTCTACATCTGACTTAATCGTGTTTTCGGGCGATAAAGGCAATCTTGTAGCCACTTGCTCAGTTGCTTGCTCTCTAAACTTTTTGAGTTGTTCTGTGATTTGATCGACATCTACATCTTGAACTTTCTCTTTCAGCTTTTGCAACTGAGTTGTAATTTTGTTTACATCTATATTGGAAAGGTTTACACTATCCAGCACTACTGGTACAGCCGCGCTCAAGCCAAATCGAATAGCTTGGTTCATCATACCATTGCTTTGCTTACTATTACCGCCTCCCACTGTAACCAGTTGTTGAAGCCGTTCACCTAATTGCTCCGAATTCAGTTCTTCGGGAGTAGCAGACTTAAGCAAATTAATGACTTGTTCTGTGGGATTTTTGCGATTCAAAGCTTGTTGCCAAGCACCTTGGAATTGATCAGTAATGCCATTGATATCTTCTTTAGATAAATCTGTGCGATCGCCGATCAAATCAAGAAATGTTTGGCGATTAATGTTTTTCAATAAATCGCTGTTAGCAACAGATTGCAAATCTGTATCTTTAAGAAGCTGGTCAAATTGACTCCGAATTTCTGTGATATCCAGCTTTGGCAATTGCAGAGAACCTAAGGAACTTTGGAGAGTATTTCTAATCCCTTCAGGATCAAAACCTGAAGTAAATTCTCGCCGAACTGCGGCTGTAATATCCTCAGCAGTAGAAACTAACTGTTTTTTCGCAGCATTAGCACCAATGCCAGCGGTTGCTGTACCCATCAGACCTTGAAAACCAGAAGTGACAGTACTAGCGATAGAACCAATTAAAGAACCAACTGCCGATGAACCAAACCAAATTACCAGTGAGAAATAGCTAGACCAGATGACTACACCGATAATTGCTCCGAGAAATGCACTTTCAATTAAGCTAAGTTTTACCGCTAAAAAACAAGCAATAAATAATGCAATGCTAACGGTTATCAACGCCCAAGCACCAACTTTTGTTTGAACTTGACGAATTGTACTACCCAAACTTTCATCATCAGAATCTGAGTCAATTTCCCAAGATGAGATTCCGACAGCGACTGAAAAGTTGGTCAATAATAATTGAAAGGCAAATGCCATTAAGACTCCAGCCAGCAATGCCACTAAGAATTTAGGCCCTGAAAAAAGAAGTGATGCTTCTTCTGGAGTTAGTACTTCCTCAGCTAAAGTTATCGGCGCTAATCCAAAAGGCAACCAGTTACATCCCCAAAGAGTTAAAACACCTTGAAACATAGGATTCTCTCACTTGCACTTAAATACCTATTTATCAGTTTAATTATCAGCTATATAAGCTGACACTTTCTTAGGTAATAACTTTGTTTGCCAAAAGTCGTATTTTACAAAAAATAAACATTCGTATTACTTTTTAACAAAAGAAAATAAATAATCTGCGTAGTAATTTTGAACCTAATGATTTAGAAAAAATTTTGATAAATAAAAATAGTTAATATCTAATGTTTTTATAAAATATTAGATATTAACTTTATAGATAAAAGCACCTATGTCTAATGATAGAGATAAAAATTCTCCCAATCGATTGATGAAAAAATAATCTAAATATGCCTTAATAAGGGCTATTAGGAGCTATAAATTAGTGAATAATTAATTTCTGTGAGGAGGAAAAATAATGGTTGTAGGTGTACATAAACGTGGTGTCGGTGTATTCTCTAATCGCCGAGATATTGAAAAAGCGCTACATGAATTGAAAAACAGCGGCTTTGACATGGATAGAGTCTCTGTGATTACAGAGGATGGAGACAAAGATGATATTGCTGGCGCTGAAGTACGCGATCGCGTCGGTGATAAATCTGATGAAGGCGCTAAAGTGGGAGCAGCTACAGGCGGCGCTTTGGGCGGATTGACTGGTTTATTAGTCGGTCTTGGAACTTTGGCAATTCCTGGAATCGGGCCAATTATGCTAGCTGGAGCCGCAGCGACAACCCTGGCTACCACCCTCGCTGGAGCAAGTATTGGTGCAGTAGCTGGTAGTTTGCTTGGTGCATTGGTTGGTTTAGGAATTCCTGAAGAACGAGCCAGAGTTTACGACGATCGCGTGAAGCGAGGACACTATTTAGTCATCATAGATGGCACAGATACAGAAATAGCTAAAGCACAAGAAATTCTAAATCGTCAGGGTGTGGAAGAGTTTGGCATTTACGACCGCCCAGATACTGATAATGTTACTCCATCTGCCACTGGTTATGTCGCTCCAACTTCAACTGCGACTCGTAGTGGTGTAGCTAGACGGGCAATTGGGGTGTTTTCTCATCGTCGAGATGCAGAAGGCGCACTTACAGAATTACGAGATGCAGGTTTCCCCTTAAGTACAGTCTCGATCATAGCCAAAGATACAGACGGTCAAGGGA
>NZ_JBGTFY010000058.1:0-18226 GCF_041747015.1 Nostoc sp. | reverse complement strand
CATAGCATTTGGTGAAATATCAGAGAACCTTAATAATTGGTTGCATATTCAGCATATACATGGTAATCATGGAATTACTGCCAATATATTACTTTATCCAAAATTAATAAAAAAACGACCAAAAATAGAATATCATGTTTGAATAAAATAAAAGGTATATTGAACTTGGAATCATCTACCTTATTCAACGTAGATGATTGTCCCTCCAGTCAACTGCCTATACTGCCAAAAAATTGCCGGAAGTTGTAAGCAATATATTGGTTTACAAATTCTGGCGAAATCTGCCAGTGTTTCTTAGGTCAGTAGGTTACCTACTCCTAAATAACTCCCAACCATTGCCGGAAATCTGTACACGACCAACAGTTCTTCAAAGCCTAATAAAAAGTAATTCTTAAATTAGAAAGATACACTTCTTGTGAAAGCCACCAGACCGTTGTTGCAGTCAGACTTCCCCTCTCAAGAGTAATTATTATGTTTGAATCCCAATCACCTTGGAGTTCAAACAACCTCTAAAGTTTGGATTAAAGACATTGGCTACAATTTGGGTGTATACTACTTATTCTGTGTGACTAATAAATCTGTAAACGTGCTATTCAACTGTCTGTAATATGAGTAACGACATAGATCTGATCAAGCGTCTTAGCCCCAGTGCGATGGATCAGATCATGCTTTATCTGGCTTTTAGTGCCATGCGGACGAGTGGGCATAGGCATGGAGCATTCTTAGATGCAGCCGCAACCGCAGCTAAGTGTGCCATATACATGACCTATCTAGAGCAAGGGCAAAATCTGCGGATGACCGGTCACTTGCATCACCTAGAGCCAAAACGGGTAAAAATCATTGTAGAGGAAGTCAGACAGGCGCTGACAGAAGGCAAACTATTAAAAATGCTGGGTTCTCAGGAACCGCGCTATTTGATTCAATTGCCCTATGTCTGGCTAGAAAAATATCCTTGGCAACCGGGGAAGTCGCGCGTTCCCGGAACCAATCTGACAAGTGAAGAAAAAAGACAAATTGAGCAAAAGCTGCCAAGTAATCTACCTGACGCCCAGTTAGTTAGCTCATTTGAGTTTCTGGATTTGATTGAGTTTCTGCACAGGCGATCGCAAGAAGAATTGCCACCCGAACACCAAATGCCATTGAGTGAAGCCTTGGGTGAGCATATCAAGCGCCGTCTACTTCACTCAGGCACGGTAACCCGCATTGATTCTCCTTGGGGAATGCCATTCTACGCTCTTACCCGTCCTTCTTATGCCCCAGCAGACGATCAAGAACGCACCTACATCATGGTGGAAGATACCGCTCGGTATTTCCGCATGATGAAAAATTGGGCAGAACGGCGACGAAATGCCATTCGCATGCTAGAAGAACTTGATATCCTTCCAGAAAAGATGGAACAGGCTATAGAAGAATTGGATGAAGTTATCCGGGCTTGGGCAGATAAATATCACCAAGACGGTGGTATTCCAATGATTTTCCAGGCAGCTTTTGGCCAGAAAGAAGACTAATGCTGCTCGCTAAATTTAAAATTCCAAAAGCTTACTTTACAAGCTTTTGGACAATTCTGGA
This sequence comes from Nostoc sp., assembly GCF_041747015.1. Classification (GTDB taxonomy): domain Bacteria; phylum Cyanobacteriota; class Cyanobacteriia; order Cyanobacteriales; family Nostocaceae; genus Nostoc. The sequence goes on along the minus strand of NZ_JBGTFY010000058.1, from coordinate 16,657 downwards.
TAATTTAATTGGTCTATTTATGCCCGATTGTACTCATAATACAAAAGTCAGAAAACTGTTTTTAACTTTTGTATTATGATTTAAACCCACATTAAGACTCTCTTTTCTACGAGACGCTACGCAAACAATTTTGAATTGTTAACACTCGTATCTAACTTTGTGCCTTTCCTTCCAGCAGTGGCGCTAGAGTTTGCTGAAAACTCTTCCTCTGGCTGAGAGCATCTAACCACGCTGCTGTTTTCGGTCTAGCTTTAACCAGTGCCGATCCTTCCTTCGTCATGTTGATGCAGTAAACCATCGATCCAGCTAAGATGTCAGCCAAGCTCAACGCATCACCCACCAGAAATAACGTTGTCAACTCACGTTCAAGGACATCTAAATGTTGGCTGGTAATGTTTGCTGACTCTGCAACCACAACTTCATCAGTTGCGCCACCCATAATCGGATTAACAATTCGCTGTATGAATAGTTGCATTACACCGACTGGAAATAAATAATTTGCCGCAATGCCAATCCATTTCCGCACCTGGGCGCGTGCTTTTGGATCAACTGGCTGCAAGGACAAACCATCGAAGGCTTCGTCAACGTAGCCTAAAATTGCTGGAGTTTCGTACAGGACGAAATCTCCTTGCTGCAATACGGGCATCTTCCGAAACGGGTTGAGCTTTGCGTATTCGTCCGTTTTTATGTAGTCAAAGGCGATTTCGTTAAAGTGGTAGTCAACTCCTTTCTCGATTAAGGCAATGCGGGCAGCGCGGACATAAGGACTGACTGGAAAGCCGTGTACAACTAAATTGGACATAAGGTTTACTCCTGAAGTCTTAGCAAACTTTCTTGAACGTTCATTCAAATTGAATACTCATTCAAGATAAAACCCAAAAAAATAATTGTCAAGAGAAAGCCCAAAATTAATTCATCTGAAGCAGTATGCTAGCTCCTGCGGCAATGCTGTTAAGCGTTTGAGCATCACGTCGGATTCGGGCAACTGCTAACATTCCCACAACTAATCCCAGTAATGCTTTCGCATTCACCTCGATCGCAAATGAGTTTGGCAAATCTCCGTTTTTAATTGCCTGAACCAGATTTTGCCGAAAGAATGACTCAATCTCGTCTAAACGATCCTCAATAATTGCGATCGTGCTGGGTGAATGGGAATCGCGTTCTATCGCCGTGTTAATAATCAAACAACCCTTGTGTTTCGAGTCGTTGATCATCGCTTTAGCCAAACGGTCAAACCATTGTTGAATACATTTCAAGGGGGGGCAATGGCGTGGCATAGAAGCGCGAAAGAATTCTTGCGTGTATTTTTTGAATGCTTGCTGAAACAACTTCTCTTTGTCACCAAAGGCGGCATATAAGCTTCCAGGCTGGATTCCTGTCGCTTGCACAATATCCTTCATGGAAGTGTTCGCATAACCATGCTGCCAGAACAAATCCATAATTATCGTTAAAACCTCGTCCGGATCAAATTCTCGTTGTCGAACCACGGGATAATTGAACTTTCCCAATTTGGTGTATTTGTCAAGTATATATATTTTTGAATGGTTGATCAATATTATCTTGCAGTCCAGACATTTCGGGAGTAAAAACTACAAAAAGGTATTATTGAGGAATTTCCGGTTAAAAAATATTCAATTTTTAGGGGCATTGGTGTCAACTTAAGGCCAAACCCCTTTAAAAACTCGTTTCTAGCGTCTGTGCTGGAAATGCTCATCATTGGGCTGCTGCCGCGAATTTGGGAGGTAGATCCACCTTAGCCTGCCATTAACTTAGCGATCGCTGGACGCTCACCGCAGCGCTTCAGCCACCCCGTGACGTTGGGGAACGGCATCAGATCGACCTCCATCGTCCCGATCCAGCCGACGATGCCTTGCAGGTGTGTGTCCGCGAGGCTGTAGTCGCCGATCAAGAACGATTTCCCTTCCAGTCCGCCGTCGAGAATTCTGAGACAGAGGGCGATATCCGCCTTTGCTTTTTCCAATGCGATCGCGCTGCGCTGCTCGGTGGGCACCCAGTCCTGCGAGTTAGACTGGACTGCTCCTTCACTGTTAGTCGGTAGCGACGCGGACAATCGACTGGCTGCTTCGGCGAGGGTGACGTTGCTCCAGGCAATCCACTTCATCGCTTCGCCGCGCTTCGGTCCTGGCGCCGGGTAAAGCTTGGCATCTACGCCGAACACTTCACCGAGGTACATCGTGATGGCGGACGACTCCCAGATCGGCGTCCCTTCATGGACGATGGCGGGGATTCTGCCGTTCGGGTTGATCTTGAGGAAGTCCGGCTTTCTGGTGTCGCCTGCGCTGATGTCGAGCTTCACGCGATCGCAAGGGGTGCCGAGTTCTGCGAGAACAGCTTCGGTAATGCTGGCGGTGGACATGGGAGCATAATAAAACGTCAGGCTCATTGATTGTTCCCTCGGTAGATTAAAAAAGTAACGCACCCGACAACTTAATAAATTGGATGATTTATTTTTTGGTAGTCCCTGAGTCGCCTGGACAAATTAGCCAACCTTAAAGCCAAACTGTATTTTCAGTCAATTACAAAACACTGTAATTTAATTAGTCCCCGGCTGCGCTGGAACAAGCGGTTGGATTGGAACTGGGGTAGTTTCGAAACTTGGACTTGATCCCGCAGGTACTATAATCGACGGTGTAGAAGAAGATGAAGCACCAATAACGCTGCTGTCACTGCCATCGATACAAGTATCTAGTAGCGGCTTTGAAACCAACTGAGTTGCTCTACCCAAACCTTTCACACACAGCCCAAACCGTTCAGGTAACAGACTGCTACCACAGTAATCCAAAGTTGCTTGGTTAACTTTTTCCTCAGTATCTAAAGTAATCTGATTGACATCTAACTTCACATACGATCTGACATCAACTACACAGGTAGCTAAATCCTCTGGACGGCGGGCTTGTCCACAGGAAGTCAGCGCATTTGCCCCGGCAATTGAGGTCTGCTTGTTGATTTTAACCACGCAGTCAGCCAAGTCTCTGGGACGCAGTGCCTTTGCACAAGCTTGTGCTGCCGCTTCTGCGGTTATACTCACCTTCAGGAGGCGAAACGCACACGCACCGTAATCATTGTTAGATGAAGCAGCGATCGCCATATCAGGTAAAATCGTTGTCAAAAATCCAGCGATCGCCAAAACTGATACTGTTAAAATCCTGGAGGTGGAACTGCTTTGTTTGTTCTGAACTCTGCTAACCACTTTTTTGCTCTGTGACATTACCATTCTCCAAACACCCAAAGTTATGTTAACTCAAATATTTTAAAAATCCTCTGCAATTAAAGAATTTCAGCGGCGGCAAGGTATAGATATAATTAATTATGTCGAAAATTGTGTTAATATAACTGTTTGAAAGATAAGTAGGCAACGTAAAAAGTATTTCAAAGTTAAGAATACTGCGTAAACTAATCTAATGATTAAGTAGCCTACAAAACTAAATAAACACAAAAAACTTATTTGCAAGAGTACGGCGGGACACGTCGGAATTGAGGCTTGGAAGTCAGTGCGTCGGCTCTACCGAACTTAAAGCAACTGGCGGCAAAGAAGATGCTTCTACCTTGGTAGGATACGTCATACCAAGGAAACCAGCTTCGGAAAACCAAGAATCCCCTGATTTCTGATCAGGGGAATGTCAAAATGAATGTTTGAGTAAAGTTTAAACAGGATTAGATTAAGGAAACTCATGTCCCGATATAGAGGGCCACGCCTCAGAATTGTCCGCCGCTTGGGCGACTTACCAGGATTGACTCGTAAAAGCGCCAGACGCGCTTACCCGCCAGGTATGCATGGTCAGAACCGCAAGAAGCGCTCTGAGTATGCTATCCGTCTAGAGGAAAAGCAAAAGCTCCGCTTCAACTACGGTTTGACTGAAAAGCAATTGCTACGTTATGTACGGAAAGCCAGACGTGTTACTGGTTCTACGGGACAAGTGCTGCTGCAATTGCTAGAAATGCGCTTGGATAATACCGTTTTCCGTTTGGGTATCGCCCCAACAATTCCAGCAGCTCGTCAGCTAGTAAATCACAGTCATATCACTGTTAACGGTCGTCTGGTGAATATTGCCAGTTACCAATGCCGTCCCGGTGAGGTAATCGCTGTTAGGGATAGAGTACAATCACGGAAGTTGGTGGAAGCTAACTTGCAATATCCCGGTTTGGCTAACCTCCCCACTCATCTGGAGTTTGACAAAACCAAGTTGGTTGGTAAAGTCAACAGCATTATTGAGCGGGAATGGGTGGCACTACAAGTTAATGAACTACTTGTGGTGGAATACTACTCACGACAAGCTTAATAGTCATTTGTCCTTAGTGAGCTAGTGCGGTCTTCTCCCAAAGGGAGAGGCTAGCGCCAAGGGGGTTTCCCCCATGAGCAACTAGCTCACCCGAAGGGTCATTTGTCCCTAGTTATTTGCAAAGGACAAATGACAAAGACTAACCACCAATTTGCGACATTGTGCGAGTGTATGTACCTAAAATGCCAGAATCGCGCTCTTTAAAGTTAATTTCTGGTTTGATTCCGAGTAAATGTCTTACCTGCTCTTGTAATTGAGCGGTACTGATACCAGAACGCAGAGCAGTTTTTAAATCTATTTGACCAGTTTCATTCAATAAACAGGGACGCAGCCAACCATCAGCACTCAGGCGCATCCGATTACAACGATCGCAAAAACATTCCGACATTTGACTAATAAATCCTAGTGTCCCCTTCGCACCGGGAATTTGAAAGACATCAGCAGGACCTGCACCACGAACTTGGGATTCTGTCAAGCCCCAACGATCGCGGATTTGTTGTCGTAATTCAGCTGAAGATATCCAACCGCGATCGCCAAACAAATGTACATTACCAATGGGCATAAATTCAATAAATCGAACGTGCCACTGTTTATCAATTGTCAAGGCAGCTAAATCGAGAATTTCGTGGTCATTGACCCCAGGAATCACCACCACATTCAGCTTCAGGGGGTTAAAACCGACGCGATAGGCAGTTTGAATCCCATCCCAAACTTGTTGCCAACGAGAACGACCGCGATTACCAATAATTTGCTCAAAAATGTCGGGATCAAGAGAGTCCAGACTAATATTAATTCGTCGCAAACCAGCATCGTAGAGATTTTGCGCCATCGGAGCCAGCAAAAAACCGTTAGTGGTCATTGAGAGGTCTTGAGTTTGGGGTAGAGTTGCGATCGCACCGACCAAATCCACCACACGCGGACGCAACAAGGGTTCGCCCCCAGTCAAACGAAACCGATTAAAGCCGACTGGAATAAATACCTCTTGAATTAAGGTGAGCAGTTCCTCATCAGTCAACAGTTGTTGTCTGAGAATATAGTCCAGTTCTACTCCCTCTGGCATACAGTATTGACAACGAAAATTGCAGCGATCGATTAAGCTAATTCGGAGGTAGTCTACCTGGTTCATCGTTTTATTTCTATTGTCTTCGATAAATTAAAGACCATACCGAGGTAATTTACCCCTTTATCCTATTTTGCTGTAATTCAAGATACCGCACCACCTCTTAAGTCAGAACTTAAAGATTGTGGCATAATAAGCCGATCGCATCCACCTAGTTAGTCATCAATCGTGCAAGATACCGACTCTATCAACGACCTTGCTGCTGCTTTACAACAGCCAGCAGATATTACCTTTGAACTGCCCGATCCCGAAGATGAACTGATTCTAGAGTCAGATTTTCAACAGCAGCTCGAAATAGCTTGGCAGGTATGCGATCGCTTTGATTTGCAAACTGAAATCTGGCGGGGACGAATTTTACGCGCTATCCGTGACCGAGAAAAAATGGGTGGTGACGGACGTGGTACAGGTTTTCTGGCGTGGCTAAAGGAGCGGGAAATCAGCAAAAGTCAAGCTTATTCCTGGATTCAATTGGCCAATAGTGCCGATACTCTGATCGAAGATGGTAAACTTGACCCCGGATCTGTGAATAACTTCAGCAAACGGGCATTTATCGAAACCTCCAAAGCATCCCCAGAGGTGCAACAGATGGTGAGTGAAGCCGCCCAAAAAGGCGATCGGATCACCAGGCGCGAAGTCCGTCAACTCAGCGACGAATGGACAGCCATGTCTTCAGATTTACTACCCCAAGCAGTCAAGGAAAAAGCGGCAGATAACACCCTTCCCCCACGCTACATCGCCCCACTGGTGAAGGAAATGGAAAAACTGCCAGAATCGCACCAAAAGTTTATCCAGAAGGAAATTGCTGCTAATCCTGACGTAGATACCCTCAAACAGGTAACTACAGAAGCGCGTAACTTGGCGAAATACCTCAAAGGCGCGGCTCAAGTCCAAGCATTGACGCAGGAAGATGTTGACATCGAAACAGCCTTAGAAGAAGCGCAAAGAGTCGGCTGTTTGAGCATTGCTGCTGATTTGGTGAATCAAGCATCGCAGATCGAACAAACGATCGCTAAACTTTACATGACTTGGAAACGCATCGGCAATTTAGCAGATCGATTATATGTAGATACTGGTGCAAGTACACCCAACTTGCGATCGCTGCTCACTTGCTTGGAACCTCTGGGTGGTGAAATTATGGAATTGCAACTTAGTGGCGCGACTGAACACACTATTCGTTTGCAAATTCAGGAGACGAGTTAGGGAGTGGGGAGTTAGGAGTTAAGGCGTTGCTGAATCAAGGGATGAAATGTTATGTATTAAAATCTAAAACTCCTTATCCTCTCTGCGTCTGGGCCCGACGCCAGGTGCTGCAAGTCGGGGAACCCGCCCAACGCACTGGCTCCTCTGCGTGAGAAAAACCATCCCGCATTTATGCAACGCCGGAGTTAAAAGTTTGGATATCCAGATGTTTTCTCTCTAATACCAGGCGATTGTCTTGGTCACTTCCAAAAAAGGGGGATTATTAAGGATTATGCACCTTAACCAAACCCTATTGCTTAGACTCCGCTATAGTTAGCGGTTAACAGGCAACGGCTAAAAGGAGTCAAAGAGATGGAAACCAAGCCAACTGACCCATCGCCAGCACTCATAGAAATTCCCTCTGGCTATCTCAACATTATGGGTTACGTTGATCAGTCAGAAGTTAATGGACCTGGTTGTCGTGCAGTCGTCTGGGTACAAGGTTGTCCTCGTGAGTGTCCTGGCTGCTTTAATCCTGATTCTTGGTCATTTGAGGCTAACCAACTGATTGCTGTCGATGTCCTTGCCGAGAACATTCTCAGCAACCCCCGCAACACGGGTGTAACCTTCTCTGGTGGAGAACCATTTTGGCAAGCACCTGCACTGGTATCTTTAGCTTATAAGGTAAAAGCTGCTGGGTTAAATGTAATGTCTTTTACTGGGTTCACTCTCAAGCAACTACAGTCCCAATCCGCGCCCCCAGGTTCCCAAGCATTGTTAGAACAACTTGATATCCTGATTGATGGTCCTTTTGTACAATCTCTAGCAATTAATTCTCCCAACTCTCCAGTTTCTTCTAGTAATCAACGGGTTCGGGTGTTAAACCCAGCTTTCCAAGACCAGATTACCTGGGCTAGCGACCAGATAGAAGTCCACATTCTCAAGGATGGTGGGCGCATTGTCACCGGTTATCAAGGTGGGCTGGAGTTAACGTAATACGGTTCGGATAAGACTTGATCCCCCCAACCCCCCTTAAAAAGGGGGGCTAAGAATAGCTCTATTTCCCCCTTTTTAAGGGGAGCCAGTCCGCCCTTGCGGTTTCCCGACTTGAAGGATCTGGCGTGGACTAAGGGGGATCTTTAAGGACTATGCACCTTAACCGAACCGTATTGAGAATTAAAGTAAAAAAATAAAGTTTTTATCTCAAAAATCAGGTTGTTAAACTTAAAAATCAGGTTTTTAACTTAAAAATCAGGTTTTCAAACTTAAAAATCAGGTTTTTAACTCAAAAATCAAGTTGTTAAACTTAAAAGTCAGGTTTTTAACTCAAAAATCAGGTTTTTATTGGTATTCGCGCGTTATCTTATGCTAGCTACATCAATATAAATATTAGAATTTGACTAAACCATTTCAGACAACTTTTACTAAACACCGCGTACTCTGGGCTGTCTTACTTCTGGGTACAGCACTGGTGGTAACGCTAACGCTGTCGCTTTCTCAAGGAGCAGTACATTTGAGTATGTCGGAATTTTGGCAAGCCATTCTCCGTAAAGGTGATCCGGTTAAACAAACAATCCTCTGGGATTTGCGTCTCCCCCGCATTACTGCTGCTCTCATCGTCGGTGCAGCTTTGGGAATGTCAGGAGCATTGCTGCAAGGAATGTTACGTAATAGTCTTGCCGATCCATTTATTCTCGGCATTTCAGCAGGTGCAGGGCTAGTTGTTATTCTCATGCTGGTGTGGCACATATTCCCTGTAGCGATTCCTTTAGCAGCGTGGCTAGGAGCAATTTTAACTTCAGCGATCGTAATTTTGATTGGTCGCACGGGGTCGGGAATATCGGTTGAGCGGTTGATTTTAGGCGGAGTGGCGGTAAGTTCTTTATTTGGTGCTGTACAAAGTACATTGCTGCTTTTAGCTGAAGACGGTCAAATTCAAATTGCGCTCAGTTGGCTGGTTGGTAGCCTCAACGGACGGGGTTGGCAAGAAATTGCTACGACTGGGCCTTACATTATCGTTGCATTGCTAGGGGGATGCTTGCTGGCGCGATCGGTAAACGTGCTGGCTTTGGGAGATGATTTGGCTGTAAGTTTGGGGGTTTCGTTGATGCGATCGCGTCTTATAATTGGTGGTGTCGCCACTTTATTAGCCGCAGGTGCAGTTAGCATCAGTGGCTTGATTGGATTTGTTGGTCTTGTTGTTCCTCACGGTGTCCGCCTGATCGTTGGTACAGATCACCGCTTTGTTTTGCCACTTTCTGCTCTTGCTGGTGCATGGTTACTGACTTTTGCAGATTTACTTTCTAGACTAGGAGCAGTAGAACTACCAGTAGGTTCCGTCACCGCTTTGCTGGGTTCACCGCTATTTATCTGGTTACTTTATCGACGTTCTAATGGGTTTAATAAATTCTGAACTAATACACTTGAGCAATGTTTTTTATGCCTCAATGTATGAACAAAGTAATTCGCAGATTTTTTAGCGATATCGATATTATTAACTGCGATCGCCGAAAATTTATCAAAAACTTATTCAGATTAAAAATTATTTTTTCAAAACTTACTAACATTAAATTCTGATCAAGTATTTATCCATCTCTAGCCTACTTTCCCTGAAAATGAAGATAAAGATTAGTATAAAATCCCTCAGGAGAAAGCCATTTCTTCCAGAGATTTCGGCACTCATACTGCAAATCTAAGAATTCTTGGTCTGAAAGATTGCTATGAAATTCAGCCACTTTCTCTGCAATATATGGTATTTCCTTCTCCTCTATCCAGACGCAATATTTTTTCCAGTCAATCATAAAATCAAAAGGTAAAACGCAGTCTGTATTAATAAAAATTGGAATGCGACCACAACTAAGGATTTCATATAGTCGAATCGAATAGTTTGCAGAACCACGACAACACAAAAGGTAATCGCTCTCGACTAGATTTTTCACATATTCAGCACGAGTCTTCTGTCTGATCTCTGGGTCTTGTGTAGTTAGATATACTGACTCTGAACTTTCTCTAATAATGAAGTTTGTATTTACTAAAGATGGGCTTTCTGCAAATATTTTCAGAGCCTTACTACGCAGAATTTTTCCTTTGTAAGGCGAAACTCCAAACTCTAATGATTTGGCTAACATCAACCCGTGATATGTAAGCGCTTTCAGCTTTATATCCCATGAATCTGGATTTGCTAAACCACAAAATCCAATAACAGGTTTAGCAGATTTCTGCCTGAGAGAAATTTCACCTCCCAAATATTCTTTAACATAATCTTCCACAAAAGAAGGCATAATAATATCCTTTTGCCTGTTTTGGGAGCGATATACGGCAGTCCTGATTATTGTTGCATTATTCACAGGGACTTTTTCGGCACAACAATCGCCTGCAAAAAAAATAGCTAGTTCTTTGCCACTATTAGCTAATTTTTCGGCAAATTGCATAGATATATCTTGTGCTTGTTTGTTAACTTTACTTCTCCAAGTATCTCCTCTAATCAATCTCCAGTTTGTAGGCATGATTGCTAAGTCAGCTTCCTCTAACGAAGTCATTTGAAAGAGGGAATTACTAACCTCTATATAATTGCCATATAGTCTATTCCAAGGGTATTTTTCAGTCGGGATAAATTCTGTCCAAAAGGGATAAAGCATTGGAACTGTTTCCATTCCCTTAAGAATATAGTTTCTGTCAGAGTAGATATTTAATTTCATATTTGGACGTGAGTTTAACTAGTTGAAACATTAGAGGAAATTATACAATGAATGCGCCTAACTTCAACTAACCTTTTGCCCAGTGTTAAAGGTAAGTTTTAAACAATTTTTCATTTGTCAAAAATACTGACTGCCTAAGTTTTCCAGGGTAGAGCTTCGCAGTCATGTTCCGCAAACGTTGTATTACGCACAGTAAAATGTGTTATCCGTGGTTGTCAAGTTTTTGATAGACAAGAGTTGGTAATACGTAATAGTTTCTCTAGCTTTAGCCCTTGATGCGATCGCAATGGTAGTGTTGATCATGAAATGGTGTGAGCAAATTTATCCATGACTGCTGCTGTCTTATTAGAAAACGTCTACAAATTTTACAACAATGTACCTGTAGTCAATGACCTGTCATTCAAAATTGAAGCGGGGGAAATATTTGCTCTACTTGGCCCCAACGGTGCGGGTAAATCTACCACAATTCGGATGCTGACTACACTAACAAAACCGTCCCAAGGACGAATAGAAGTAAGTGGATATGATGTGGTTAGCCAAGCAATGCTGGCAAAACAGAGTATTGGCGTAGTCTTGCAGCAAATCAGTGTGGATAACGATTTAAGTGTCTGGGAAAATATGGAACTCCACGGGAGGCTACATCACATTAGCAACCCGCAGCGACAAAAACTGATTAATCAATGGCTAGAGTATGTTGAGCTAGCAGAAAAACGTGATGATTTGGTAAAAACCCTGTCTGGGGGTATGAAACGACGATTGCAGATAGCGAGAGCTTTATTGCATCAACCGCAAATTTTGTTTTTGGATGAACCAACGGTAGGACTAGACCCCCAAACCAGGCGACGCCTCTGGGAAATTATTCGGGATTTGAATAAGCAGGGGATGACGATGCTATTGACGACTCATTATATGGATGAGGTCGAATTTTTGTGCGATGCTTTCGGCTCTTCCAAGCCAGGACGCATCGGTATTATGGATGGCGGTAAGCTGATTTCTTTGGGAACTTTACAACAGCTACGTTCTCTTCACGGTGAAGGTTTGGTGATGAAGCAATTGGGTGTGTCCCAAGTGGGGAGTGATAGCGCCCGTAGTTGGGAATATCTATTTTTCCCCTCTCTGGAAGCAGCAAATATCTACTTGAATGAACAGCCTGATAAAACCGGAATGATGGTGCGTCCCTCTAACTTAGAAGATATTTTTGTGGAATTAACGGGACGCAAGTTAGATTAACCTCATCCTCCTAACTGTCGCAGCATGGCTTCTACCCTGTCCACGCCAGCTGAGTCATTGCGCCGCCTGTACAAATCACGGGCTTTCTGAAGCAAGCTGTTTGCTTGTTTGGCTTGCCGTCGCTGTTTATACATCGAACCCATCAATTCATAAGTCTGGGCATTGTTCTTATCTAAGCTGATTGCTTGCCCGTATGCCCAGGTAGCTGCACGATAGTCTCCCATACGAGATTGCGTCACAGCCAATCCTAAATAGGCATTAACGTTGTTACGGTTCAGCTGTATGGCACGACGATAACCTTCCTTGGCACCAGCAGTATCTCCCAAGTTCGCTTTGATGTAACCTACAGCGTAGTAAAAATCGCTATTGTTAGGGTTGATGGCGATCGCCCGACGATAAGCTGTTAATGCTGCCCGGTAGTTTCCTTGTTGAGCGTATAAGTAGCCAATACCTGAATGAATTTTAGCATTCTTGGGATCTAGCCTAGCTGCTTGCTGATAAACAGCGATCGCACCACTATAATCACCAGTGTCAACTAATCTTCGTCCTTCTTCTAGTAGTTGCTTTAATTCTGGGTTTTTGGCTTGTGCTACTAATACCTGAGCCTGAGCCACCGAAGGTATTGTGAAGGTAAAGCATCCTAGTAACACCACACTAAACACGAATGATGTTGGCTTGTACACAGTAAATTTCCTGAAATTTTAGAGGACTTTTTTCTAGTACATTAAAACAAAAATATGGGCTTTTGAAAACTGTATTTCTTCGTATTAATTAAGATGTTAAAAGTTCATTCACTGCATACTCTAAAAATTAGTATTTTATCACCGAGTTTTTACTTAATAGTAAAATATTAGGTATAATTTCTCAGATGAATTTACTCTACAGATAAACTGGCATAATGCCAAAATCACACTTTTTTGTCAGTATTTATACGACTATCCTAGAAAAATCCCAGAGAGCATCTTAGTTTTGCAAATATCCTTGACGACTGGTATTCGCCAGGTATGAATAGATTTTTACAAAAGTGAGATGCTCCCAAATCCAACAGGTATCTCACTTAATATTAGACCAGCCAGATATGTATTATAAAAATAATTGAACATTCAATCATGTTGATTTAAATAATCAAAAATTTACTGATTACATATCCAATTTTCTCAGATTTTTTGTTCCTTATACTACCATTTGGTAACGGCTCTGCATCTATCGGTTGTCTATAGTCCATTTTTCGTCGTTACACGATCAGATCAACTCAAAAAGCAAAATGTTCCTTTAAATCCTGGTTATTGTTCAGGATAAGACTACAAGTGATAATTAATCAACCACGGGGCGATCGCAATCTAAAATTGTGTGAGAGAATGTTTATCAAATCTATTTTTAACACAGACTAATTCTGCATCTGTAATCAAAGTTACAATTGTTGAAGTGTTTTATAAACACTTTGATCAAAAATATCAACCCACGTAATATCTAGGAGGCTAATTTATGATTATAACTACCACAGATGTAATTCAAGGAGCCGTGATTGAATCATATTTAGGCATTGTGACAGCAGAAGTAGTTTATGGCAGCAATTTCTTGCGGGATTTTATGGCTGGTATTCGAGATATTATCGGTGGACGTACTGCTAGCTATGAGCGTCTATTTGAGGAGGGTCAACGCAAGGCACTAGAAGAATTAGAACAACGGGCACAACGTTTAGGAGCAAATGCTGTAATCGGCATTGAGATTGATACTGGCACAATCAATATTGACCAGTCAGGAGTTCTATTGCTGATTACTGCCACAGGCACTGCTGTAAGGATGCGTTAATCTTTCATTAGTCGCCTAATTACTTTTTTAGGGTTTTTTAATCAGGGTTATAAAGTTTGTATTAAGTCTAATGTTTTCCAGAATTAAAGATGGCTTGTTTCAGCAGTTAATAACTGTATAATTGAATGATTTTGTAAAGTAAATGTAAAAAAAGTATGTAAAACATAACATATTTAAGGGGATTAAAACTGGTTATTAATCTGTTTTTTCACTAAAGATATAGTTGTTAACTCTTTCTGTTGATAGATATGAAAGTAGATGATTTAGTTATTTAATATTAAGCATAAACATGAATATACCTGAACGCTGACGCTAAAACAGCATTGGAGAACATAAACTATGTCATACGTAAATCGAGCAAATGATGATGTTATTTCTACTCAGCCTGCGGTAGTAGGTCGAGTGACTGAATATCATGATCTTGTTCGCTGGGGACCGATTATTTCTGGTTTGTTGGTTTCTTTAGCTACTCAGTTAATTTTGAGCGCGATAATTGGTGCCTTCGCCGCAGGCGCAGTTGAAGGTTCAGGCGCACCGAGAACAATTGCCCCTAACACTGCGGGTAATGCAGGGCTTTGGTCAACTATCGCTTTGTTAATTTCCCTATTTACTGGTGGTTGGGTTGCGGCTCGTGCTTGTGGTCCGATGAACCGCAATACAGCTCTGCTTAACGGCGCAATTCTTTGGGCTACGACTTTGGCAGTTAGTTCGTTTCTATTGGCAAATGGAGTATCGGGTGCTTTTGGTGTCGCTGCTTCCAACGCTGGGGAAGTCATAAACCAAGTACAACAGCAAGGTGGTGTCAATGTACCGCAAGCAAATGTAAGCGCTCAACAAACTCGTGAGATTGCGGAAAATATACGTTCAGGATTATGGTGGTTTGTGTTTGGTTCTTTATTGGGTTTAATAGCCTCAATGATTGGAGCCGTAACCGGAGCTCGTAGTCCTCGGACTAACAATTACAATTCTTAAAAAATTGTTTGAAAAATCAAATGGTGTTTGTTTTATATAGAAGTACCTTGAAAAAGGTGCTTTTTGTTTATTATTTAAGGCTGGCGTTTGTAGCGTCCAATTAAGTCACAAAAATAAATAGACTCATCGTCTGGTACTTAAAAGATTCTCGCTCCAATAATGGACTTTAGGCAAAATTGCAAACATATCTTATCTGTTAATGTCCCGCTTTTAAGAAACATTTCTGTTTTTTAGAAGCGGGATATTTTGGATAGGTATTTTTTCTAAGTAAATGAAACGAAAACTTTACTATCGCATATCACCATTTCAGATATGAAACTTCAATCCCCTGTTCACGTCGAATTTTGCCATCTTTTTCAAACCAGGCAATTACTTGTTCTGCTGTCAAATCTTCAATAGCAACGCTGTACTCATGGGCGATATGCTTTAAAAGCTTAAGTGATGAAATTGTCAATCTTGTTAAAAACTTTTCTGGGGAAGACAACAAGGCTGCGTCTACTTTTGCTGACTCTTCCTGAGTTAAAAATTGTGCTGATGGTTGCTGTGGTAATACGTCCATAAACGCTATCTCAAACTTAGTTAATTATTAGGGAGTAGGGAGTGTTTTTCACAAATGACAAATGACAAATGACTAATGACTAATGACTAATGACGAACTTGTACCAAATATCCACAACGATGTTCGCCGTTGATAATCCAGTGGGTGCGTTCTACGGTACAATCTGATAATACGGCTGCAAACATTTCTAATTCGTGACCACAAATGCTGGGGAAAGACTCGGCAACGTTGGAAATAGCGCAGTTATGCTCCATTAAGATAAAGCGATCGCTATCAATTGCGTCATTCACATCAACCGGGTGATACTCCGCCATGAAGCCTTCCGCTTTTCTGAACTCTACTAAATTAGCTACACGTTCTCGCAGTGAACCGCTACCGACGCGATCGCTGTATTCTTGGGCTTTACGCTGCCACTGTTTCTGTAAAATCCATTTGAATTCTTCGTGTCCCATCGTTTCGGCTAAGGTGTCTAGCAGCGAAACCGCAAAATGACCATGGCCATCACCAAAGCGATTGCTAATTGTTCGATGCAAGCGATCGCGTCCCTGACGACTCAGTTGATAAACGTGCTGCGGCCGCCCCATCCCCGCCGCCTGCACCGATGTCGAATACAAAACTAGCTCCTCCGTCTCCAAATCCTTGAGATGACGACGAATCGCTTGGGGGGTAACGTCTAAAACTTCAGCTAGCTCCAAAGCCGTTGCTTTTTCCTGTTTGTGCAGATACTCTAGGATATCTTGCTTGGTTGAGGACTGGTGGATAGTCGCCATCTTGTGGTGCGAGACGTTCAGCGAACGTCACAAAAATTTCTGGGAAAATTTGACTTTGACAACATTGTTGTTGTTAATTTAGCGTAAAATGAAGATAGATTAAACAACATAGATGTTGTTTTACTCTCTACCACTATTCTAGCAGCCGTGTAACCATTCAGTAACGTGATATGGGAATCGGCTAAAGAAAAATCCGTCTCCCATCCTGAAAGAGTTCTGAACACAAGAGATTATTACCGATGAGTGCCACTGTCAAAACCTTAGTCAACCAACCTTACAAGTACGGCTTTATTACTGATATTGAGTCCGACACTATACCGCGTGGACTAGACGAGGACGTTGTTCGCTTGATCTCCTCTAAGAAGAACGAGCCGCAATTCATGCTGGACTTTCGCCTCAGAGCTTATCGCCAGTGGCAAAAAATGACAGAACCAACTTGGCCTAATGTCAAGTATCCGCCAATTAATTATCAGGATATCATTTACTACTCAGCGCCGAAACGCAAGAAAGAAAAGCTGAATAGTTTGGATGAAGTTGATCCAACCCTTTTAGAAACCTTCGAGAAGTTAGGCATTTCCCTATCTGAACAGAAGCGACTGGCAAACGTCGCCGTCGATGCGATTTTCGATAGCGTTTCTGTCGCCACTACATTTAAGGAAAAACTAGCGGAAGACGGTGTTATTTTCTGCTCGTTTTCCGAAGCGTTGCAAGAACATCCAGAACTGATCAAAAAATACCTGGGTAGCGTTGTTCCCATCGCTGACAACTACTTTGCCGCCTTGAACGCCGCCGTATTTAGCGATGGTTCCTTTGTCTACATTCCTAAAGGCGTCAAATGCCCAATGGAACTGTCTACCTACTTCCGCATCAACTCAGGTGACACGGGACAATTTGAGCGGACTTTGATTGTCGCCGAAGAAGGTAGTTATGTTTCTTACCTCGAAGGTTGCACCGCACCGATGTATGACAGCAACCAGTTGCACGCCGCCGTTGTGGAACTCGTCGCCCTCGACAAC